>JBHLNL010000165.1:0-7798 GCA_048941605.1 Promethearchaeota archaeon
ATGAAATTTTATGGTATATTAATGCTAATTATTCTTTTTTTGTTTCAAACAGATTCAGAAATTGTGGAATTGTATAGATTCTTCTTAATCTTTTTCGGAATTATCTTGTTTATTATAATTCTTATATATATACTCTTAACTTCTAAACAAGATTAATTTTTTAATTTTAACTTTTTGATGTTACAATTTTTATAATATCTCTATCCTTTAATTCATAATTTTCTCCCAATCTCTTCTTTGTTCTTGCATCTATACCAAACATAAAATTATCAGCTAATTCACTATGAATTTTTTCTCTTACAAAATCTCTTAATAAAGTTCCTTTTTCAACTAAAAATGCATCTGGTAAAACATTATT
Source organism: Promethearchaeota archaeon (assembly GCA_048941605.1). GTDB lineage: Archaea > Asgardarchaeota > Lokiarchaeia > Sigyniarchaeales > SOKP01 > Loki-b32. Next base: position 359 of record JBHLNL010000165.1, read on the forward strand.
CTTATTATCTGAATAATTATTAAGATCTGATACAGGATAAACGCAAATTTGATTTGAAATGTTAAATACTGAATGATCTAAAGCATTTTGGATTCCTGTATTACCATATTGCTCTAAAATTTTTATTTTTATCTTTTCTAACATTTCGAGTTCTTGTGAGTCCAAGTTGGTTTTGTTAATGATTTCAAAATCATTTGAGCCGGGAATATAATTAATCATTTTATCTTCATGATACTTTCTTAAAAAATGCTCTGCTAATGCACTACAAGGGATAATTGGATCTTTATACTTACTCTTTAACTCTTTTAAATTAGTTTCACTAATTTCTTTGTCAATTTTATTTGCGATTACTAATATTGGTTTAGCTATCTTCCTCAAAATTTTTGTAAATTCTAAAAGCTCAAGATCCGTCCAACTAGAAGGATTTTTACTTTCTAAATTTGAATCCTTTAAAGATTGGATTATTTGTGTTTTATTAATCCTTACACCTGAAAGTCTCTCATAAAAAGCCTCAACAACTTTTCGTTTTTCTGTTAATATCCCTTTTGTAAATTTTGTCCAATCTTCTCTTTCAAGAATCTCTTTAAACCATAAATCTATCTCTTTTTCTAGAAATAAAATATCATCATATGGATCATTTACTCCAGCAGAAACTAATTTTCCAGTTTTATCAAGAGACCCTGTTATATCGACAATATGTAGAAGCACATCTGCTCTGACCAAATCATTTAAAAATTTATTCCCTAATCCTTTTCCCTTATGGGCATCTGGAACTAATCCCGCAACATCTATTAAGTTAATAGGTATAAAACGCATTCCATTTATACATATAGAATTTTGGGGGTTATCTTGAACTTTTAATTCTTTACACAAACATCTACTTTTTACATATGCTACTCCTTTATTTGGTTCTATTGTAGTAAAGGGTATTTCACTAACTTTAGCATGAGTTAAGCAAGCTGCATTTAGAAACGTAGTTTTTCCACTGCTAGGTTTCCCAATGATTCCTATAGTAATTGTCATAATTATATTGAATTTCGATATCTTAAAATTATTACTTTTTCTTTTCTTGTTTAATATAGAGTTTGTTGATATACTTCTTTAATTTATCAAATTCATTTTGGATTGTTTCACTGCTCTTAATATCATTAACATTTTCATAGATATCATCAAAATCAATCTTTGATCCTTTGTTTTTCTGTCCTCCTTTTGTACTAGCCAAATTATTATCTAATTTCTTTAAATTAGAATTATGAATTTTGGATTTTTTTTTAAAAATTTGAAGGAATTTTATTTTTTTTTTTATTATGTTATCATTTTTTAATATTATATTATTCTTTAGAATGGATTCATTAATTTCGTTAATTTCTGTAGATTTTAGCCATTCTCTATTTATTAAAGGGACACTGAGTACAAAAGGTCTCTTTATTGAATTTACTCTTACAATACATTGACCTTCTTCCAAAATAGATAAGTAATCTTCATTCTCAGAATCGAGATTCAATAATTTACATAACAAATCTTTTTCCATATGTGTTTTAAAACATACTAAGACACCACAATTTGCTAAAATCTCTTCACTGATATCCGGATGAGTAGCTAATGAAATCAAACACTCTCCAGTGCCCCTTTGAAGTAATGCAATATCTTCCAAATAAGTGGTTAATTTGCTTTGTTTACTAATATCTTTAGGAGCAAAATATTGTGTATCTTCAATTATAGTAATATGTTTTATACCTTGAAAATTATATGCTCCACGTGTAAGATTTTTATCCCATAGATATTTTAAAATCATATTCAAAAAGAAAAGCGCATCCTCTTTTTCTCCACCTAAGCGTATAATGGAACTTAAGTCAAATAAAACATTTCTTTTAAACAAATCTTGTACTTTCAATTTATGATCAGTATCAAATATTGCCTTTAATGACCCTAAGGAAAATCTCCTAATCCTATTAGTAATACTTATGAGAGTTTGACTCAGCATTGGAATCTGATTCTGTTTATTAATAGCATAATCCTTACAACATTTATAAAATCCTTCCCAACTCTGAAATTTCTTTCTTTTGCACACATTTGTCAATATATCGACTAAAACTTTTTCCATTTGTGGTGTAAACTCTGCACTTTCATCTAAGAATTTACCACTCTTTAATATATCAAAAATTCTCTCAGCATGAATTTCGGGAAGAGCTCCTTCAGAATTAAATATGTTAATAGAGAAATTCTCACCAGGTCTTATTATCAATAAATTTTCGATTTTCTTCTGCAGGAAATGGTATTCAGCCTTAAATTCTACTAACATAAAAGGAATTTTGTATTTTTTAGTAAAATTAATCAAAAAGTGTTGTAAAAAATTGGTTTTACCTGTACCTGTAGCACCACAGATAAACATATGCTTTTCAAGATCTTTTAAAGCCAGATAAAATTTTTGCTTTTCAGCTTTTCCTTTTAAAAATCGGCCAAACAATATATTTCCATTTTTATTAATCAATTTTGAAGGTAAATCAAGATCGATAACATTATCATCAGCTTGAAAAAAACTTAGTAAAAAAAGAATGACTGATGCACTATAAAATATATTCGCTAGATTGAATAACATAGTTGGAGTGAAAAGACCCTGGGAATTATCTAAAAATGAATCAGAATCATTGGAAATAAAAAAGGGTAAACTTTTGATAAGAAATATTGTAGCACATACCAAAATTCCTAAAATTAATATTTTAATTCGATTTAAAGAATATTGTCTCTTCTTATAATTATAGAATACTATATTTACAAATAGACATAATACTGTTATCCCCAAAAAAACTAGAATATATATCATATATGGGAGTTTTATCTTTTTTTTATTCTTTAGTTTTAAAAACACCTATAAATTTTAAAAAAAAAAGCCAAAAATTAAGCAGTCAAATATTTTTCGTAAACTTTTTTAATTTTATGACTTAGAGATCTATATAAATAAAATTTTTTAATTAATACATAAAGAAGTGAATATTAGATGGCACAATTATCCGGTGTCCCAATACTTATATTAAAAGAAGGAACTGAGAGAAAGCGAGGTAAGGATGCCCAAAAAAATAATATTGCGGCTGCAAAAGCTGTGGCTGAAGCAGTAAGGACTACCCTAGGTCCTAAAGGTATGGATAAAATGCTCGTTGATTCACTAGGAGATGTTACCATCACAAATGATGGCGCTACAATATTAGATACAATTGATGTTGAACACCCTGCAGCTAAAATGATAGTAGAGGTAGCTAAAACTCAAGATGATAAAGTTGGAGATGGAACCACTACAAGTGTAATTATATCAGGTGAATTATTAAATCTTGCAGAAGAGTTAATGGAACAATCGGTGCATCCTACTATCATCTTTAGGGGTTATAGAAAAGGTTTGTTAAAAAGTAAAGATATTTTGCAAGACTTGGCAACAAAAATAGATATTAATGATACTGATACACTGATGAAAGTTGCAGAAACTTCAATGAATAGTAAATTAATTGCTGGAGTAAAAAATCATTTTGCTAATATTGCTGTTAATGCCGTTAGTCAGATCAAAGAAGAGCGTGGAAACAAAATAATAGCTGATTTAGATCAAATCCAAATAATTAAAAAAGAAGGAAAAAGCCTTTTAGATACAAATATTATTGATGGAATTATCGTTGATAAGGAAGTAGTCCATCCTATGATGCCAAAATCAATTAAAAATGCAAAAATTGCTTTAATTAGCGCCTCTTTAGAAGTAGAAAAAACTGAATTTGATGCTGAAATAAGAGTTCAAACACCTGATCAAATTAATAAATTTCTTGAAGAAGAAGCAAATATGCTTAAAAATCGTGTAACAAAATTGAGAGATGTTGGCGCTAATGTTGTTTTTTGTCAAAAAGGTGTTGATGATAAAGCACAAAATTTTCTAGCAAAAGAAAACATAATGACTGTAAGGAGAGTTAAGAGATCAGATATGGAAAAATTAGCTAGAGCAACTAATGCCAACATAATAAATAATATTTTTGAAATAAGTGAAATTGACTTAGGAGAAGCTGGAAAAGTGGAAGAAAAGAAAATTGGTGATGATAATATGATTTTTATCTCAGAATGTGCGGATCCGAAAGCAGTAAGCATATTAATTAGAGCAGGTATCGAACATGTTGTAGATGAAGCAGAAAGAATGTTAAATGATGCATTATCGGTAGTTAAAGCGGCGATAGAATTACCATTTATTTTACCTGGTGGCGGAGCTGCGCAAATAGAATTAGCCAAGCGTCTTAGATTATATGCTAGATCGATTGGAGGAAGAGAACAGTTAGCTATTGAAGTATATGCTAATGCTTTAGAAATAATTCCTAAAACTTTGGTAGAAAATGCGGGATATAATCCTGTGGATTTAATTGTTGAATTAAGATCTAAACATGAATCTGATTTAGGTCTTTCTTATGGTATTAATATTGATTCTGGGAAACCAGACAATATGGTAGAATTGGGTGTTTTAGAGCCCTTATCAGTTTTAACTCAAGCTATTCAGTCAGCAACTGAAGTTTCTTCTATGATTCTTAAGATTGATGATGTTATAGCCGCATCAGGTTTGTCAAAAGGTCCTGAAGAATAGCCTACATTCAAAATTTTTATTTTTTATTCTATTTTTATAAATTGTTTAATTCCTTGAATTGAAATCCCCAAGAAAATTTAGAGAGAATTTCATTTGCTTGCTCAAAATATTTAGTAATATAAAGTGCGGCTGCTAATGCTTCTGCAGAACTTAATTTTTCCCATTTACCATAATTCGTTGGGTTAACAGCAATTAATGGGGGTAATTTACGAGCATTTCTAAATCTTAGGGTTTTTAAATTCATTATATTCTTCCAAGAACAATCAATTACAATTATTCCATATTTAAGAACTATTTCTTTATCAGTTAAAGATAACTCTTTTTGCGCAAATGGATTTAAGATAAGAGATTTCTTTAAAGTCCCATTAATCCTATTAATTAATTCTACAAGATTTAATTTCTTCAGTTTAATTCCTGTGCATTTCTTCGGATCGCATTCTCGATAATTCAGACAATATAATTTAGGGATTACTCTTGTAAAATTAGAATTTTTCATCAGTGCTAATTTAAAAACAATCAGTAGATTATGCAAGTAATTTTAATTAATTTTATTCATATTTAAAACTTGTTAGAACATTTATAGATTTTATAAAGTTCTCAGTTATTTGCTCCTCCCCTAATATTTGTAATATTGAATTTATTATATTTCTGGATTCAGAAATAACAGGTATTCCTCCATAACTTAGTGTAAATAGGCCTATAAAAGAAACATCTTCATAATTTGATGTTTTTTCTGTTGCTGAAAATTTTATCCTACCGGAAGGACATGCGATTAATCCATAAAAATTATCAGAATTTTGACCAGATATTGCAATGTAACATAATAAATCTCCAATAGAACTTCCTCCTGATTCTTCTTTCATTTTTTGAAAGGCTACATTAGCAGTAGCAGAAAAAGCTTCAATTGAGATTGGTAGATCTTGACCACTTATCTCTCTTGCATCTAAAGTTAGACCTGAAGGATTAACTAACCCATATCTTATGAAAATTGGATTTTGAACAGAATCTAAAACTGCACTAATAGAAGTTAATAAATTAGAAGAATCAATAATTTCGGGTTTATAGGATACAAAAGGAACTTCTGAACCCATTCCGAAAAGATAAATTGCACTACGAACTTTATCACAAAAAATTTCAACTGCTCTCTCAGATTCATCTCCATTCCCAAAAAATTCTCCTAGCTTCTGTTTCAAATAATACATTGCAGTAGCTAAATTGTCTGCATCTAAGGGCCATTCTTTATGGTAATCATGTACTATAGTTAATAGAGTTTCATTAATCCTGATTGTTATTAAACATACTTTATCAAAATATGAAAATGATATAACTTGATCTTTAATATTTAAATCTTCCCAATTTTCTTCGCTTGCAGAAAATGCTGCTGACGCTAAACTTGTAATTTGATTTGGATTTAAATCAATATCACTTTTTCTACCAATCTTTGCTATTGAAAGGCCATTCTGATCACATAGGACTACTAAAACTGTACCCTCGGATGCACGTAGAATAGAAGTTAAATGTTTTATTAAGGATTCTCTTACACTCATTAATGAAACCAAAATTTATTTTTCTATTAAGTCTTACCAATACATTTTTTGTATTATGTATTATAATAAATTTTTATCTTTTAATTCAATCGTATTTAGTTTTGAATTCCTTGATAAAAAATTTTTTTATTTTCAAATAACTTAATTAAATAACATTATTATCTTATAATGTCAATTTGCGGGAATTGCCAAGTTTGGTCAAAGGCTTGAAAGAGTATAACCTAAGGTTGACTAAAGGCGGTGGACTTAGAATCCATTCTCATAGGAGTTCGGGAGTTCAAATCTCCCTTCCCGCATTATTAACACTTTTAGTCATAAAATTTTTAATCCAAAATTAATTACAAAATTAATAATTAAATAAATTTTTCAAATCCTAGGATTTAAAAGATAATTTTACTAATATAAAGTTAAAAATACTTCGCTCCTATAGTGTAGTCCGGCCAAGCAGTATTTATTATATAAATATTTACTTGAATGCTAGGCTTTCACCCTGGTGACCCGGGTTCAAATCCCGGTAGGAGCATTCAAAAGAATAAAAAAAAAGCCTCCGTAGCTCAGCTAGGTAGAGCACCCGGCTGTTAACCGGGCGGTCGCATGTTCGATCCATACATTGCTCGATTTCCAAGCAATGGGGAAAGCCGGGGGCGTAATTACTTTTTCTTATTGTAATATCTTATTAATATTAAGATTAGAAGCTTTACTGTATCTAATCTGTTTGTGATGCATAATAAATCAGCCATTTGGCCATAGCGTGAAAAGATTCGTTGATATTTAGGTTTTCTTTCGATGAGCAAAATACACATTGATTACATTTTGCTTTATTAGCATAATCATTAGCTATATTGAACTCAACTTCATGATCATCAAGATCCCACTTCATTCCCATAAGAATTATAGGAATAAATCCTGCTTTTTGACGAATTATTTTTAACCAATCCGGAATTTCTCTAAAAGTATCATAATCACTGATATCAAAGCAAATAAATGCCCCACTCGCACCTTTACAATAATCTGGCAGGAGTTCACGGAATCTTTTTTCTCCAGCAAAATCCCATAATTGCATTTTAACAGCTTCTCCATTATCTAATATTTCAGATTTTGTATGAAATCCCGCTCCTATTGTCATCTTATAGCCTTCTTCGAATTTCCCTGTACAATATCTAGTAATCATCGCAGTTTTTCCAACACCTCCAGCACCTGCTACAATTACTTTAAATATCCATGAACTCTGCATTTTAATCAATTATATAAATATAACAGCATAAAGAATTAGCTTTTGATAAATAATAA
>JBHLNL010000166.1:0-7680 GCA_048941605.1 Promethearchaeota archaeon
TTAACATTACCGGGACTATGTGGTTCAGCAATAAGAGGTTCCAATTTGCTTAGATCTATTTCAATTTTTTCATCATATAATGCATCATTATCTGGTTCTAATTGAATCCATTGATCTCCTCTTTCTTGGGCTTCTAAAAAGTCTTTAGTAATCTCATCCGAAGGAAAAATTGATGTCGTTGCTCCAGTTTCAGTTCCCATATTAGTTATAGTACCTCTTTCTGGGACTGTTAGAGTTTTTATCCCTGGACCTGTATACTCTAAGACCTTATTTACTCCTCCTTTTACACCAATTCTTCTTAAAACTTCTAAGATTACATCTTTTGCTGATACAAAATCTGGAAGTTTACCGATAAGGTATACATTAACGATTTTAGGCATTTTTAGGCGAAATGCTTCACCAGCCATAGCAGCAGCGACATCAAGTCCTCCTGCTCCAACTGCAATAGAACCAACACCTCCTCCTGTTGGTGTATGACTATCGCTCCCTAACAACGTTCTACCAGGGCGAGCAAAACGTTCAAGATGAAGTTGATGACAAATACCATTTCCTGGGCGTGAGAAATACAAACCATATTTTGCTGCTATACTTTGAAGATAACGATGATCATCAGGATTTTTAAAATCTGTTTGTAATGTATTATGATCAACATAACTCACTGATAATTCAGTTTGAACCCTTGAAACACCCATCGCTTCAAACTGTAAATAAGCCATTGTACCAGTAGCATCCTGAGTTAATGTTTGGTCTATTTTAATAGCAATATCAGTTCCTTTCTCCAATTTACCCTCTACTAAATGGCTTTCTAAAATTTTTTCAGTTAAAGTTTTTCCCATTTTATACAACTATTTTGAATATTTTTTGCTTTTCTGGATAAACCAGATGCTAAAATAATTAAAATTGAACTATTATTAAATTTTTCTTTTAGAATTCATCCATTTTTATCCCCTTAGGTTATGTCTTGAGAGACTGTTAATTGAATAGGTTTAACTATTTAAATTTTCAATAATTTTCAAAATTAATTCCTTTTATTTTAGGTGTCGATAAAATTGCGTGAAGATTTGGAATCATTTTCTAAGGAGGATTTGTTGGATTATATTGAAGATCTTTCAAAAAATTGGTTAGCTATTGATGGTACTTGGTTTCAAGCAGTTGAGAAAGAATTTGGAATTGATAAAGCTATTGAACTCGATATAGAACAGTGGAAAATCTTTACAGTGATTGAAGCAAAAAGAATTATGAGTCGTTTTAAAATTCCTAAAAATGGAGGGATTCAGGCGTTAATTGAAGCATTGAAATATAGAGTTTATGCAAACATTAATAAGCAAGAAATTATCAAGATTTCAGATAACAGATTTGTATTTAGAATGAATGATTGCCGTGTACAGTCTGCCAGAAAGCGTAAAGGTCTTACAGATTTTCCATGTAAGGATGTAGGAATTCCTGAATATACTTTATTCGCTAAAACTATAGACCCTCGAATTGAAACCAAATGTATTGCATGTCCTCCAGATAAACACCCAGAAGATTATTGGTGTGCTTGGGAATTTATTATAAAAGAAAAATAGATATTTTATTATTATACAAAATATTTTTTAAATATCCTTATATTAACTTTAAAAGCACTTTATTAGAAAACTGCTATAACAAGCCTAAAATTTAAAAGATTTGCTAGTTTAACAAATCTATCAAGAAAATTAATAGTATAGTAAATTAACGAAAAATGATGATAAATGTCTGAAGAGTATATTAGAGGCCAGATTAGCGCAAAGGAAGATGAAATAACAAGAATTGAAGAGGAAGCTTCAAAAAGAGACGCTTCAGCCGAAGCAGAAATCGAAGAAGAATTTGATCCTCAAATTGAAGAAGGCCAAACAAAATTAAGAGAAGAAGAAAGTCTGCGAGATGAAGCTATTCAGAAAGCAGAGGAATGGACACAAAAAAAGAAAGAAAAAATAACATCCGCTAAAGAAGCCAGTAAAAGTCTCGTTCATTTAAAAAGTGAAAAAGCAAAAGCTTTAAATTCTAAATTAAAAGAAATTGAAACTGACAAGAAAAATCAAATTAAATCAGTTCAAGGTGAAATTAAGGCTTTAGAAAAACAATTAGCAGCTATAGAAAAAGAGAGAGTTAAATCTGCAGAAGAGTAGGATCTAAAAGCAACAGATTACATTTTTTTTCATATATTTTTTTAAATTTTTATTCCAAATTAACTAAATTAGCTTTATTTTGATCTTATTAACAGGATTTAGTCATTATGGTCATTACACTACAAATATGAGTAGTGAAATTGTAAAAAACATTCGATTTGTGAATAAAAGATTTCAAATTTTAAAAGGAATAATACCTGTAAGTTGGGATCAAAGTATTAAAGGTTACAAGAACCTTTTGTCAAAATTGAATAGAAAATTAAGTTTAGTAATTCTTTTAGGGATTCACTCAAGTAATGAAATTCATCTTGAAAAATTTGGATGGAATTTTAAAATTGGTGTCGATGTTGAAAATAAATTTAGATTCGGATTTATAAAAATAAATGCTTCTCCATGGATCAAGACATTATTAAATCTTAATTATATTTACTCGTATCTTGAAGATAAAAAATTAATTTCAATATCATACTTTCCCGGGTTTTATTTATGCAATTATCTCTACTATTGGGCACTTTATCTTTCAAAAAAAGAGTATCCGGTTATTTTCATTCATGTTCCTGATAGAGGTAATAGTCTTGAAATTACTAAAAAAGTTGAAAAAATTTCAAATACTATTTTAAAAACACATTTTAAAGAGGATTCATAAATTTAATGGTAACTTTTGTCCTTTCTCATTGATAATTTCCTTCAAGACTTCTGGTTGGAGCCTTAACTCATCATAAAGCCAATTTAAGGCCCTCATCTTAGAATTATAAATTTCTACTTCCTCTTCAAATAGCTCCATGATTTAATTACACTAAGCTTTTAACTATAATCCAAGAGATTCAAATATACATATTTATCTATGTAATATCTAAATATTATCAAAAAAAGAGCAACTTTAATTTGAAATTCTTTGTAAAAACCTCTAGATTAACTTTGAAAATTAAATCTCTAAGTTCTCAAATATTTTTGTTGAATTTTATCAAGATCATACATTATATCTTCAATTGGACCTCCATTGATTACTTTTTGCATTCTATTTATCAATTCTTCGGGGAACATTTCAAATTCAGCAATAGATTCTTTATAATCTTTAAATTCATTTGATATTTTATAGATATCCGAACTTCTTTTTCTATCAAATTCTCTAGTCACTATCTCTACAAAAGATTTAATAAGATCATTATGGAATTCATTTTCTAATTGTTGAGCCGTGTAATTTATGTCATATATCATATGATCATATTTTTTATTGACCTTTTCGATTTCTTCTTCTCTTTTAGCGTTAATTTCATCAATTTTAGGCTGTAATTCCTTCTTTTTTATCTCTAAATCCTTAAGTTTGAATTTTATCGGATTACTCATAATAGTCTCTAATAAAGGAGTTTATTTAAAGAATTAGTTATTATGGTATCTAATACCATTTTGATTCGAAAAATTGAAAAAATAGGATTTAAATAAGATTTTTTACTAATGCTTCTTCATTTCATCAAATTTAGGGATTTCAATTTCAGAGAGATTTAATTTATCTAAACGCGGCTGAATTTTCTTTATTAGTTTCGGAAGAGTCTTTTCATAAAAATATACTGCAAAAGAAAAAAGACCTGTAATGAGAAATGGAAGCACAATTAAGATAATTGGAGTTAAAATCGCAGCCCCAAAACCAGATGCGACCAAAGTCGCTGATATATAGGTAACAAGAATTATAATTGTGGAGATTCCTGCATAACCTTGGAGAATGTTAATATATGGAGCATGAGTTCCCTCAATCACAGGTGGTCTTCGTTTTCTTGGATAATTTCGGAATACTATAACTCCAGAGTCTTCTAATAACCAAATTGGAAAGAATAGTAGCAAAACAATAGGGATAATAATGAATGTCCCAAGAAATATTGCCTCTGCTTCATGTAAAACTGGATCTAGTATCGGTCCTGCTCTAAATAGGCTTTGCCCGCCCGCTTGTACTATTAATGCTGTGACACTAAAAGAAAAGAGGCTTACAATAAGAGATCTGCGAAATATCATAAATGGCTTCATCTGATGGCCTAATTCAATGATGCCATAATTAAATCGCTTTTTAGATCGATAAATAAATTGATGCAGTTTTATGAAAAAAATGGTTGTATAAGGGGATATTAGATAAAATATCCCAAATGATGCAACGGGGAATAAGTATAAAAGAATTGTGTCTGTCCATAATGGGCCTGGTAAAATTGAAACAAAATAATGAATATATTCTGGTGGGATCAAATTCAAAGTCATCCAATCTCTCTGCAATATTGATAGAATATAAATTACTGCGAAAATTGCTAATGAAATTAGAAACCCAAATATAGTGCTTAGAAATTTATTAATTCCTTCTCGTTTTTCTGTTTTTTCTATCATTTTAAATTCATTCATAAGTGAATTGATAAAATCTTAATAAAACAATTTATTTAAAAACTTAACCAAACAGGAATTTCAATAAATTATTTACATTAAACTAAGATGCCAAAAAAAAATACTATCCCAGAACCAGAAGTAGGGTTGAAATTTATTGATGTTCATTGTCATTTGCCATTTCACCGTCCTCGAAATGATCAACTACCATCAGATAAGGATCAATACTTGAGTTTTTTCAAGATGGGCGGACAATTTTTAATTACGAGTACAATAGATATTCAAACTCTGAATTTAACACTAGATTTTATGAAAAAGTTTAAAAAAAACTTTGGATTTACATGTGGTTGGGCACCACAGACAGTCACATATACTCCTAAAGATAAATATGATATTGAATGGAAAAAATGGATTAATTTTATTCATGAAAATTCAGAAAAATATCTTGGAATTGGGGAAATTGGTTTGGATTTCCATCATGCAAAAACTCTTGAAAAAAGAGCTAAACAAGTTGATGTTCTTAAACAGATATTCGAATTAACAAAAGATCTTGATAAACGTTATATCTTACATGTTAGAAATGCTGCTGAACATGAATTTGACAGACAACATCCAAAACATAGATTTAATAAAAAAGATGGAGTAAATAAAGAGATTCTCAAAATTTTAGAGGAATTCAAAATAGAACCACAGAGAGTTATGTGGCATTGTTTCTCTGGACCAGAAGAATATGGGAGAACCTTGCCAAATCAAGGATTTATACTATCAGTTCCTAGTTCTGCTTATGGTTATGAACGATGGCTCAGAGTTACTAAATTTTCACCTTTAGAATCTTTAGTTACTGAAACCGACTCTTATTTTCAACATCCATTTAAAAGAGGTCCTATAAATGTACCATCAAATGTAAGATACGCGATTGCTGCTATTGCTTACTCTCATAGTATACCCCAAAGAGTTGTAAGTGAAAAGACAATTGAGAATGCCATAAGTTTCTTTAATCTCAAAATTAATACTTAGTTTTTAAAAAAACTATTTTAGAATTGGTCGTTTAAATTGAAAATTTTAGTTACTTATTATTCTGATATCATAAATACAGAAAGAGTTGCTATAGCAATTTAAAATGACAGAATCAAATAGAGAAATTGTAATGAAAAATCTATCTCCTGAGAAGAGAACAGTGTGGGAAAAACAATATAATTTAGTTAAAGACCATCCAGATGCTCAAGGTCTTGAAAATGTGAAGTTATTTGCTCAATCAATTATTAATGATCTCTAGACTACGCAAATTTCTTATCAACTTTTTTTTACAAAATATAAAGATCAGTCTAAAATTTATTTAAATATTAGATTGGATTGTTCAATTCATAATATAAATAAAATTTAATAGAAGTGATTTAACTGAAAAAAAGCACAAAAATTACATTATTTGTTGTAGCCGCTTGCCTTGTAACAGGGGGAACCGTAATAGGGGTTTTAGTAGTTACCACATGGGGAGAACTTAACTATGAGAATACTTATTATTATGAACCTAGTAGTCCTGCTTCAATAGAAAGAATTAATATTAATTGTGATATTGGATCAATACTTATCAAATATAATACAACACCGACAGATTATTACGCGCAGGTTGATTTAGATATTCATATTGCGGGTATCTTTGTTAAAGGATCATCATTTTTGGATTTTTTTAATCCAATTATTTGGGATAATACGTCTACACCAATAACAACTTTCACTCTTGATGCAAAAGCAACAGCTTGGTTTATTTTTGTCAAACAAATTCATATTAATGTAACCCTAAGAACTGATGTAATTTATGATATTTATGGGTTAACAGGGACTGGTGCAATAAGTATGAATGTTCCCAATAATGTAATGATTAATAACACAAATTTAGATACGTCTACCGGATTAGTTTCTTTAACTACGGCAAAGAATACAACTTTTCAAGGAAATGTTGGATTGAGTACTAGTACTGGTGCTATTGACTTATTTGGTAAACAGGTGAATTTCACTAAAAATTTAATAATATCTAGTTCTACTGGAGCTCTAACTTTAAATTTAACAAATTGCATTATTGGAGGAAACCTAATTGGAACAGGGTCTACAGGAACTATAAGCTTCAGTAGTTATAACATGAAATATGCTAATGACAAGACTTGGAGTCTCGAAACTTCTACAGGGAGCATTTCTATTAGCATTAGGCAATACATTGAAATGGGAGCAAATGTTTCAGGTTCAATAACAACATCCACAGCAAGTATCTTTGTAAATTATAGAGATACATTGACAAATGTAGGTGCAACATTTTCATGTTCCACATCAACAGGCTCAAATACGTATACTCCCATAGGAACTGGAGGATTTACTCAGATTGGAACAAATCCAAAAACAATATCATCAGATGATTATGGTACTGCGTCAAATAGATATAATTTTGGTCTATCTACATCCACTGGCAGTATAAATGTTGCTGCTGAAAGCTTATAAAATTAGAAATTTACAACTTTTTTTTAAATCTTCTTTCTTATTTATTCTTTTTTAAAATAAGTAATACAATCGGAATTTTGAGTTTTGAAATCAATTTTTTTAAATGAAAGGTAGTTTCCATAAATAAAACCTTTTAATTTATTTAAAATTCATAAAATTATCTAAGAATAATTGATATTCAACATTATTTAGAAAGAGTGTGAATTAATAAATGGATGCAGATTTGTTAAAAAAGTTAGCAGAATTGAGAGATGCGACAGGAGAAAGGAAACCCTCTGATGCACTCGTATTACTGGAAGCTTTAAAACAATTAGCTTTGGAAAATGAAGAAATCAAGGAAGAAGTTGAAGACATGGATACAATTATTGCTCAATTTGAATGGACCGATGTTGATTATAAGTATTGGCTAAAAGTGGGTGAAGGTGTGGTTGATTATGGTGAAGGTGAAGCTGAAGATCCAAGTGTTACTTTAAAAGCAACAGCAGCTATATGGGCAGCCTCAGGATCAGATGAACTTGACTCTACTAGTGCCTATATGAGTGGAGATCTACAAATTGAGGGTAATCTTCAAGATGCGATTGCATATGGAGAAATCAATAGCTTAGTATCAGATGCGTTGAGAGAACTTAGAGGAGAATAATCCTATAAAATTTAAAACTATTTTTATTTCTAAATTTTT
>JBHLNL010000167.1:0-7652 GCA_048941605.1 Promethearchaeota archaeon
TAATCGATTTAAGCCAAACAAAAGAGTTGATATTACTAAATTTAAAATAAGTGATTTGGTATAATATTATTAAAAAGAAATTATTGGATATGAAATCTATGTCCATATTCAAATTAAAATTTAGATATAAAGGTTACCTACTTACACAGTTTATTCTAATCCTAGCAATATTAATGTCTGTGGATCAATATAAAAGTCAAATTAATCAAAATATTTCACAAGTTATTATAAATGCGAGCCCAAATAGGTATAAAGTTACTTCAGGTTATCCGTATAATTGGATAGATGCTTCTAGTGGAACTGAATTAATATTAGGCGATGATAATTCTGTTATAACACCACTTCCATTTAATTTTACATTTTATGATGGTCAGTTTAATGAAATCTATATAACTACTGAAGGATATCTTACTTTTACATCTAGTGGTGTTCGTTTAGTTCCCACAATTCCGTCAAGTCATCCGCACGAACAAAACATTATTGCCCCTTATTGGGTTAACTTAGAAGGAAATTCCGGGCAAATTTATATTAAAAATTTTAGCTCTTACTGGGTGGCTGCTTGGAGGAATTTTAACCTTGATAATGGTTCATTTACGGGTTCCTTTGAAGCTGTTTTATACAATAATGGAGATATTGTCTTTAATTATGATGTATTAGAGAATGTAAGCTCTTATGCTTGTGGATTAAATTATGGAGATGGAGATAATTATAGCGTTTATACTGAATTAGCCTCAGGTGTTAATGATTTTTCAATAAAGTTTAGTCCAATTACTGATGTCGGTGGTAATGGGGTTTCTGATAATAATCTTATATATATAATTGTAGGTGTTGTTGTAACTCTAGGTGCCGTATCTACTGCAGGTGGAATTACTTTTTATTACTACAAAAAAAATCCAGAACAGTTTAAAGCAAAATTACGTCGAGGAAAAGCAAAAATTAAAGAAGGCACATCAAAATTGAAAGAAAAAGTGAGTAAAGACAAAAAGAGAATTAAACAGAAGACACCAAAGAATGATTAATATCATATCGAGTTTGAATAATAAATAGATTGAAACATTGATTTTAGGTCTTGAAATAATGGAAGTTATTAATTAAAACTGAGATTTTTAATAACAGAATTCATACTCTCGATAATTTGTTTATAATGGGTAATTTTTTATTGTTTGCTTTGTTATTTAAACAAAAGTTTATTTAAGCAAACGTGAAATAATTCATTTGTTGCAGATAAATAGAATTTATTAAACTAAGGAGTTCAATGATACATGATTCTCTCATTTCCAAATATGGGTCCTAATTGGGTAGCATTTAAAACGTTATTTGAACAATTAGATCCATCGATAAAAGTTGTTATTCCAGATCCGACTAACCGAGAAGCAATTAAAGTTGGAGTAAAATACAGCCCAGAATTCGTTTGCTTCCCATTTAAAGCCACATTAGGAGACTTTGTTAATGCGATAAAAAAGGGTGCTGATACTTTAGTAATGGCTATAGATTGTGGACCATGTCGTTTTGGATTTTACCACGCCGTCCAAGAACGCCTTTTACATGATATGGGTTATAAACATGTGAATGTTATTCCCTTGGACCAAGCAGACTTATTAACCTTCAACTGGGTCAAACCTCTCCAAGATGTTAGTGGTAATAGGGGTCTATTTTCTTATCCTCGATTCGTGAAAGCTGTAATTATTTTCCTAAAGAAAGCAAAACTATTGCAGGATATTCAAACCGCTGAAGGATTATTCAGAGCATATGAGAGAAATCAGGGAGACACTACTGATGTATTAAATAATGTATTGAATAAGCTTGATCAAGCCAATTCTCTTAAAGAACTTCGAAATTTTAAAAAAGTAATCAAAGAAGATTTTGGCAAAATTGATATTGATAAAACTCGGACCCCTTTACGAGTAGCAATATTTGGTGAAATTCATATAAGTTTAGAACCTTATGTTAATGTGGACATTAGACGTAAGTTAGGAGAAATGGGTGTTGAGATCCATCAATTCCTAAGCCTATATGATTGGGTTGTCCATAAATTTCATTTGAATTATCACCGAAAATGGTTAGAACATTTAGCAAAGCCGTATATTCCTATGGATATTGGGGGGGAAGCAATTTGGGTTATTGGCGAGTACATTGATCGAGCACAAAGCGGCTTTGATGGGGTTACACATTGTTACCCCTTCACCTGTATGCCTGAAGTGACTGCTCGGACGATTATAACTAATAAATTAAAAAAAGTCTATGATCTCCCCATTATATACTTCTCTTTTGATGAACATTCAGGGACAGAGGGTATGCGCACGCGACTTGAGGCTTTTGTTGACCTAATGGAATCAAGACGTAAATATAAATTAGGATTTATAAATATCTCACTAGAAGACCAAAAGAAAAATTTTTATAAATCTAATGGTTCACATTTCTTTCAAGAGTGCGTTCAATTAATTCAAACTTAATGGTATTGATATTATGGTACAAGTTTCAGAAAAAATAACTAAGGAAGACGGAAAGCTTGATGCTTTTCTTGGAATTGATATAGGAAGTGTTACATGTAAGTTCGTTTTAATGGATAGAGATGGCAATGTCCTAACGAGTGTATTTTTACGCAATCGAGGATCTCCTATAGAGTCTGCAAAAGCTGGTATGGAAGATTTACGTGAAAAAATTGAACAGGATGAAGGATTACAAGAATATGAAATTCGGTGTTGTGGAACTACTGGTTCAGCAAGATATCTAACAAAAGCTATTGTTGGAGGAGATCTCGCAAAAACAGAAATTATTGCCCATGCTGTTGCCACTCAATCTCTATATCCAGACGTAAGCACAATTTTAGAAATTGGTGGTCAAGATTCTAAAATTATTATATTACGTGATGGTATCATAGTGGATTTCGCAATGAATTCTGTATGTGCAGCAGGTACCGGTTCTTTTCTTGACCATCAAGCATCAAGATTAGGGATTCCAATTGAACAATTTGGCGATTATGCAGTAAAATCAAAAAATCCAGTTAGCATTGCTGGAAGATGCACTGTATTTGCTGAATCAGACATGATCCATAAGCAGAATGCTGGTTATTCTAGAGAAGATATTATTGCTGGTTTATGTGATTCTTTAGTAAGAAATTATATGAATAACTTATCAAAAGGCAAGGAATTAAATGAACCAGTCGTTTTCCAAGGAGGAGTATCCTATAATAAAGGGATTGTTCAAGCTTTTGAAAGACATTTAGGATGTCAAGTAATTGTCCCTAAATATAATGTTCTAATGGGTGCCTTGGGAATGGCGATCCTTGTAAGGGATTATTATTTAGACCATCAAAAAGAAACTTTATTCCGTGGTCTTCATGTTGGAGAGCTAGAATTTAAAACATCGACATTTCATTGCGGAGATTGTCCTAATAATTGCGAAATTGTCCAAGTAAAAATGCCTCAGGATGAAAATAAGGTCATTGCTCGTTGGGGAAGCAGATGCGGAAAATGGGAGGTTTTCTAATAAAATGGCGGAATTTTTAAAACAATTAAAAGAATTGGGCGAGGAATTTTTAGAAACAATCAAACATAAGACTAAATTAAGTACTATTTTTGATCTATATACAGAGAAAGTTATTCCCACATTTGTATCAGAAAAAGATCTAAAAGAATATTATGAAAAAAAAATGGAAGAAGTTAATGATTTTATCGATAAACTTTAAATCCATAAGTTTTTTTCATGATTACGATATTAAGATTACAGATTTCTGTTAAAATTTTTATACAAAGATGATAGATATTTATACAAGAATATCTAATCTCTTCTATAACTAGTAAAAAAATGTGATCCAATGTATAGTCAAAAATATCGTATAATAGCAATTTTTATCTTCATTTTTTCCTTTAATATTTATTTATGTAATAGAAATATTGTCTTAGGGGAAAAAAAATTATTAAATAACTCATTACAAACATCTACATCAGGAACAGAAGATTGGTATCGGATATGGGGAGGTCCAGGGGATGAATTTTGTATGGATTTAATTATAGATGACTCAGGAAATATATACATCGCAGGAATCACAGATATATTTGATAATGGTTCTAATGACATGTTTCTTATCAAATACAATAGTTCTGGTAGCCTTTTATTCAATAAGACTTGGGGCACTATACATCATGATGTTTGTTTTGCTATGGATTCGGATTCTTCTGGGAATATTTATCTAGCAGGGATGACAGCAGTGGGTGGTGTAAATAATGAGATGTGTTTAGTAAAGTATGATAGCAATGGGAATTATGTATGGAATAAAACTTGGGGTGATACTGGTTATGAATCATGCTGGGATATTGTAATAAGTGATTCGGATGAAATTTATCTTGCTGGTGATACGAATAGCTTCGGTGCGGGAGGAAATGACATGTGTCTTGTTAAATTTGATGATATGGGGAATTATGTATGGAATAAAACTTGGGGGGCGTCAAATAGTGATAGGTGTTTTGCTCTCGGAATTAATATTTATGATGAAATTTGTATGACAGGAATTACTAGAAGCTTTGGTGATACAGTTGCTGGTGATGTTGCTACTATTAAGTATGGTTATTTGGGAATTTTAGATTGGGAGGAAGTTTGGGCAGGTAGTGGAGGTGAGACATGTGGTTCATTAGTTACTGATAGATTTGGTAACTTTATTTTAGGAGGATGGACTAGTAGCTATGGAAATGGTGGATCAGATGCTCTTTTAATTAAATATGGCAGATCCGGAGATCAATGGTGGAATCTCACATGGGGAACTGATGGAAGTGAAGAGTGTAATGATATCACTTTAGATTCTTCAGATGATATATATATGACTGGATACACAATTTCCAATATTGGATATGCAGAAATTTTTGTTATGAAAATAGGTTATATAGGAGAACCTTTATGGTTTTATACTTGGGGGTTAGAATACCATGAAACTGCTACTGCAATTGCATTAGATTCATTAAATAATATTTATGTTGGAGGACAAATCAAGCTTAATATTGGTGCAGATTCAGATATTCTCATAATTAAAAATCCAAAATCTGTGGCAACCGAAGCCATAACTGGATATGATATAGTTCTATTGAATGGAATAATTTTAATGAGCCTTGCTATCATTTTACTAAGAAGATACGTTTTTAAAAAAAGATTTGATAAAGAACAATAAAATTTTACTCTGTGAGATCTTACAATAAGTATATTTTTATGTTTTGTTTATTTAAATAAAAATATATTTCAGTAATTAGTTGAGAGAAAAAATGAGTGAAACAAGTGAAAGTATAGGTCCTGAAATAAAGGAAGAAGGAGATAAATTGAATCCCAAAGTGATAGCGACTGATATCCTTTATGCCGCGGTAAAAGGTTTAAGTGGATTATTTTTTAAAGCATTTATGGATATGAAAATTGAAGGTCAAGAAAATATTCCCTTGAGAGGAAAAGCTATTTTAACAACAGTTACTCCAAATATAATCCGAGATATGTTAATAATAGCTCAAGTCTCAGGCCGGAAAATTCATTTCATGTTAGATCCAAAGTTAATGAAACATCAGCTAGCTGGTCCAGTTTTAAAAAGTCTTGGAATGATTCGAGGAACTGAAAGTAAAGAAGATACTGAACCAATCGAAAAGGTTTTTGAAATCTTAAATGAAAAAGGCGATCTCGTAGGCATGACTCCCGAATCTAAACATGATCGTGAAGTACAGATAAAATCAATGGCAGCAATTATAAAATTCGCAATTGCGGGAGATGCTCCAATTATCCCAATTGCAATTTCCACGTATAAAACTAAGATTTTAAATATGTTTACAGGAGATGGTGTTAAAGTAAAGATTGGAACCCCTTTACAGGTTGAAAGAAGGTTGAATCGAGAGAAGCATAGAGCTGAACGCTATGAACTTGCTGAAGATATAATAAATATTATTGAATCTCTCAAAGAAAGGCCAGAAAAAGAGGAAATTAATAATAATTAAGAACTTTCTTTTAAGGTAATTTTATTTAAATTATTATAACACTATTGTAAAGTTTATTATAAAAAAAATAATGAGCAATAGGGTTAAAAATATCGCATCATTTCGCTTTATGGATTTTTTCTTTGAGATCCAATTGAAATAGAGAACTAAAGTTAGTAAAATAGACCAATTCCAAAAAATAATCCATGAAAGAACAAAATTCACCATAATAATTGCACTAATTCCGAATGTGAGAGTTAAATTCCAAAAAACTTTTCCTATCATCCCTCCCAAACCAATTTCAACACTCTTTTTTTTTATAGACTTTATCATTAAAGTTAATTCTTCCACATTAGTCACAAAAGCAATTATTACAAGTCCAAAGAATGTTTCAGGGATATTGGTTAAAATTAATATTTGTTCAGTAGAGTAAATTAATAATTCTCCACCAAAAAATATGAAAATAAAACTAAGAATAACTAAAATAATCTTTTTAAATTTTGGTTTTGTCTTTAATTTCTGAATCCCATTGTCATTTTGTATTATATTTTCTTTAGAATTTCTTTGCACAGCTCTTTCTTCAGAAAGCCTTTTTGTATTCAGAATAAAATAAATAAAATAAACAAAAAGAGCAATAATTCCAACAATAAGAAATCCAAAATTAATTAATGTTCCAAGGAGAAGCAAAATAATACAACTATATAATAATAAAAAGTAAAATTGTGGTACTGACTTAAAGCTGATATTATAAAAAAAAGCAGGTAATGCAAAACTGATCGTCAATGCTATGATTGAATTACCAATAACATTTCCAACTGCAATATAAGATAATCCACTTATTGCAGCAAGAATCGAAGCAATTGATTCTTCTGGATCAATTCCAATAATTAATGCTCCAATAATGAAAGGAGAAATACCATAAATTATACAAATAGCTTTTAAATTATCTATAAAGACATCTGCAGCAAAAAAGATTATCAAGTATCCAATAATGAATAAAATAATCCACAGAATAATACCAAACATTATTTTTCTATTATAGCATTTTAAACTTTATCAATAGACGGGGTGAACTAACATAATACATTCCTAATTTTTTAGGAAAATTAATCTAACTCATTTCAAGTTTCATAATCAATATTATTTTTAAAATTTAATAGATAAAAATAGATTCTCTTGAGTGTTTAAATATAATCTAAACATTTGTTCAATTTACAGTCATGTCTAAAATAATGGGAATTATTATACCTAAATACTTTAAAAGCTAAATAATGTATCACTTTTATAGGAGAAGTGGATTTACATGAAGGTTAAAAAAATTAGTATCCACCCTGAAAAAATAATTATAGACTTAGTTTTATGCCCTAAAACCAAATTATATTTACAGAGTCTTTATTGTCATAGATGTGGCTATTTTAAATCAGATGAGGAGAATAATATTGATTGTAATTATAAAAAACCACAAATAGAGAATTCTGACCATCCTAAAGATGTTTTAATAAAATTATTCTCAGAGATTAAAAAAAAAAATGGAGACTCTTCTCAACAATTAGAAAATATAGATAAAAAAGATGAAATAAAATTTAATTTAGAGGTTCTTAAAACAGCACTTAATAGAGAAATAAAGAAAAAGAAGAATTTTATCATAGTAAAAGAGAGTTAAAATTGATCGTCAAAGAATATACTAATTTTTAGATTTTAATCTAATTC
>JBHLNL010000168.1:0-7523 GCA_048941605.1 Promethearchaeota archaeon
TGGTCCAACCATTATATGGCCAATTACATCAAAGATAGAAGTATATTTCATAACTTATTTCAACTTAATGTTATATTAAAATATAAAGAATAATACAACTATAAGATTATACAATTTCTGTTATATTAGCTGTGGTTTTTTATTTTTTTTTACTTGTGTTTGAGGGCGGTGATAAGAATAAAAACGAGATGAGACCGATGAGACGAGTTGGAATATGTTCTTGAGCTATGATTTCTTTTTTTTCCTATTTTACTATAGTAATTAAATCGCCCCTATAATAAGAGAAATTATTGAAACATACCGCAAATAATGAAAAGAAGTATAGGAGCGAAAAATCCAATTACAAATCCCAACAGTACACCAAGAAACCCCCCAACAACTCCAAATATTGCACCGATCACCCCAGTAAAAAGAGAGATGATTAACCAATTCTTTATTTTTTCTTTCTCAATATCTATTGCGACTTTCCTTCTCGCTTCCATTTTCTTTTTCTGAACCTCTTGGCATTCCTCAGAGCACGTGTTTCTGTATAAACCCCACGGTCTCGTATATTTGTTATATTCTTTCCTACAAACCACACAGCGTATTATTTTTATTTTAGTCTCTTTCTCTACCATTATTAAAACCCTATTTATTTTTTATATTTTTAAATTACCATGATTGAATTCATATTTATAATTCGAACTTTTATCGTGATCTATCGCAATAAACCATATATGATTAATGAAAGAAGGCGAAAAAGCGAAAAAGGCCCCCAAAATTAAGAATATTATTCTATTTTCTCTAAATTCTCTCATTTTATTTTCATCATAATAATAGAAGTTAATATATCATTGTTTAATTGTTGCCTTCCAGAATAAAAATGTTACTCCTCAATATAGTGGTAAATATATCATAAATAGTGGTAATTATATCATAAATAGTGGTAAATATATCATTTTAGAATGTTCAGGCTTAGCGAGTGGAGGTTTGGAGTGGTAAGGTTTGAGATCAAAAGGGCTGATGGAGTATGTTCTAAAACTGAACTTAATTTCCATAAATTAATGATACTATCATGAAACTATCGGAAGCTTAATTATAAATGGAACTGAATCTCAACCTTTAATTAATCATCGTAAAGATGATAAAACCTAAATTTAAAAAAAAGAGTTGAATAAAAAAAATATTTGAGGTGAAAATGATAGTGAGAAAGAAATCAAAAGTGACTAAAGCACTGATCGCGGTATCATTTTTAATAGGCATCATCGCAATTGTTGCGCCAGTGATGGCTTGTAAACCTAATCGCGTCTTATTCATGGCAATAGGAGATGATTTAGATATCAATGCCACTAATCTTATCGTAGGAAAGATTAAATACGGTGAAAGCGGTGAGCTCCCATCGGTGAAAGCAGTTTTCCATCAAAGAATCTATGATGAATCAGGTGAAAAAGTGTATGCGATGACGGGAATGCTCCAAGAGGGATTACTTCTACAAACCGATTTTTGCTTTTTTTGCCCAGTCTTTGAAGTCTGGTTTATTAATGTTTGGTGGGTCATGGGTCAAGGAATATTTAAGACTACTGATACCGATTACACTCTAATATATCGAAATTTGTTTCCAATTACCCTGCCAAATACTGAAGGTGAATACGTACCAGTACAGATGTTGATGTTTCAATGCCCCACAGCTGAATATTGTCTATTAGATCCGACCGCAATTCCTCCAGGACCAGATAATCCAGTTTATGTTTTGCCAGAAGGAGGATGGGTCCTTAATGCCGTATTATGGGATGTTGGCATCCCTATGGATGTGGGGTTTGGATATGGTATATTTCCGGTTGGTCCTGTATCCTATTTCACAAGATACATAGGATTATGAGTCACATAACGCCAAGTCAATCATAATAGATAAGAAATTTATTCTAAATTCTTTTTTTTTTTTAAAAATTTCAGAATATAAATCACAAATTCTTACTTCTGGTATTATCTCTGGAATTGATTCTCTTTAAACTGCTTTCAAGCTTTTAATTTTTCCAAATAGAAAGAACGAGAAAAGAGAGAATATGATGAATATCGGGAAACTAAACAAGATTAAAAACATTATCGTATTAATGACATAATAATCAGCAGAACTAAATGCCTGAAGTAGAAGTTCCCCGATACCTCCCATATTAAACAATTCGGACTGTATTAGGAATAAAAATATAATTGCATAACTTATTCCAACTACTAAGACGAATAAGGTGTTCGAACGCTTTTCTGAAGCTTCTTTTGATAAATTAAAAAGGTATATGCGAACTAATAAAATAGTTAATGCCATAATTGAAATTGTTAGAAGCATCCATAAAACCATTAAATTGAGTAGAAAGAATTGGGATAATATATTAAATAACACAATGGGAATTACAATTCCCGCGATCGAAAGGATTTGTACAGTTCTGACTCCTTTTCTGGATTCAAATTTCATTGAATAATTTCCAAGTACGAAACCAAGAACAAGCCCGAGAATTATTGGTACTATTAAAAAACATGAAGTTGAAGGTATTCTATCCATTACTAAATCATATACAGGATATCCTCTAGATATGCTTAAAGAAAGCCCCCAATTGCCCAAAAGCATATCCGAAATGAATCTAAAAAATTGAATTATGATCGGTTGATCCAATCCTAACCTGTTATACATTATATCATATTGTGGTTGCGTCCAAGAATCAGGCAGATAAGCTAAAACTGGATCACCAGGAATTACTTTAGATATAAGGAAAGAAATAAGAGTTGCTAAAAAAAGAGATGCAAATCCTAAAACTACTGTTAATAATACACGTTTGATTATTTTCCGCATAGATTAATAACCTAAAAATCCTCTGGATTTTGTTAAATTATATAAAATTAAAATTATATATAAATATTTCACCTTCGATATATACTACTTTTGATAAAACCTGCGACAGAATTCAATCAAAACTACTAGTCCTACTATTAAAAAACTCCAGTACAAAAAGAAAGGGAACATTCGAATTTCGGCAAATATATCTGGACGGACATACCGAGGAACTGAAATAACTGTAAAATTCGCTCTACTTAAATAAGGTAAAGGTAGTGTAAGGTTAAACTGATAAGTTCCGAAATTATTAAATTGAATCTCATAACCTGGCATTCCCAATTCGGTAATATAAGACATTGATATATCATTACCTGGCTCAACTTCAAGTATATCCCCATACCAAGCAAACCAATCAAAAAGATAAAGTTTAGTCAATCGTTCAATTTCTATGGTAAAATTATTGATTGTAGATGTGGTATAAATAGGTACATCTGTATTGTCCATCATCACCTTTGTAAATTTACTATTTTTAATAGAATTAAGATAGAATCCAGCTCTACAATTTTTAACGTATAAATTATCTCCAATTACATTTTGACCATTAATATATATTGCCAGTTCTTGGTTTTCACATATAATATTTTTCAAATAGGTTGTTTGGCTACTACCAAGAGAAATTAATTGAATAGCAATACTACAGGGTTGAGTTATATGGATATCTGAAAGAGTAAGGTTATCACAGCTAGAAAAAATTAACTGTCCATATAGGGATGCATTACTAAAAACTAAATTATCTATGCCCCAGAAGATCCCTATAGGTTTCCCATTGACCGTGTTAGTGATGTTATAGTCTGTAATATACATATTTAGATAATCTGGAACAAATCCACAATTCTTAAATTCATTATAGCGATTTACTTGAACCCGTCCTGCCATCATCCCCATAGAGCAATCTTCAATTCGGCAATTTTCAATAATACCTCCACTTGATCTAACCCACATACCAATACCACCATAATCCATAAAGTCGTTAATAGTTAATTTCGCTTTTATTGATACCCAATTACAATCATGGATATAACAATTTGAGATATTTAAATCAGAATACCATATACTTCTAATACCTATACTACAATCGCTAATCTCAACATTAGAAACATTATCCCCTGACGAGAAACCAAAAGCTAAATGAATTCCAATAGATTTATGTGATATTTTACAATTCCGGATAATGAATGAAGCACTAGTACTAATAAAAATTCCAACATCGGAAGTGTTGAGTAATGTGTCATCACCTGATACGATCGTTCTAACACCATCGCCAATTATTTCAATATTTTCTATAACGTATGGATTTGCCCCCGATCCATTGCCAGTAATAAATGGATACAGATCCCAATCACTCCCTGTAGTAATATTAATTGGATCGACTAGTTGATAGCTATTACTTGTACTAATATCTTCTTGAAAATCAGTAATTATACTACTTCTATCTTGATTGGAGATAAAAATGTGATTCTCAAGGAGTTTGTTATTAAGTATTGATAATGTAATCAACAAAATGAAGCAGAAAAGAAAAAGGCATCTTATTTCTTTCTTTTGTTTATCAAAAAGCCTAAATTTATTCTTAATGTATAAGCACCTATTTATCATGTGATTTTTGCCAAAAAATATATAATAAAATTAAGATACTCTCGAATATAAATAAATGATTATTAAATCTTTTATATTAGTGATTCTGATTATTTTTTATTAATTACCATTCAATCCTTAAGCCAATTTTTTCTAATAATTTTAACTTTATATTTGAAACTGTTAACAAAGAGGAAATAACTACAATTCGTTCAAATTATTTCTATAAAGAATTCTTCTTTTTTAATTTCAATACTTTCCCAAGATCTTTTATATAGCATTGCTATTTTAGTTTTTCCATATTTAAGAGACTTAAAGCTAAAATGTTCTCTGCCTCCCCCTCCTAGTTTAGAATTTGCGAGAACAAGAGCTCTGTCTTCTAACCGCAAATAATTGGGATCAAATTTAACTTCCCATTGATACCCTGTACTCGGATTAGAATCAAGAGAGATTTTAAATATAATTCCGAGTTCTACTCTGATCACTTTATTATTCATAAGTTCTATGTTCTAGAGCAGAATCTTTTTCATGTCATCTGTTTGAATAAAGCTTGAAATTCTTTCTTTACAGCAGTTAGTCCTAAATTACCAAGTAAGTCCATTGATTTCTTACTAAGAGAGTAAAACGAGCGAGGTTCAGAGCGTTTATAGCCCATCATCTTTTCATTCTTAATAAAATTATTTTCTTTAAGGATTTTAAGATGATAATTTAAAGTATTTTCTGGAATAGAAGGTAAAAGTTCCTTTAGTCGACCGAATGACAGAGATTTCTCACTCGCTAATAATGTTAGTAATATTTTATACCGTGTCTTCTCTGATATAATTTCCAATTCTTTCCTCATATTTTCAAGTTTTTTAGAAGTTTCCAAATCATATACCTCTTTCTTTTTATATTTGAATTATTCGTCTAATTCCATGTTAAGTATGTATAATCGCATATTTAAATTTAACTCAAAATTAATTGAGTCAATTATTATTGATATATAATAATTTATAAAATAAATGAATCTCTATATTACCTTATATTTTTAATGGGAAAAGAATGCAAATTTCGCATGATAATGCTTGGGATGATTTTTTAGATGAATTCACTAGTATTTTTTCGGTATACGATCTAATTAAAAATAAAATCTTTATATGTGGTTCATATAGTGAAGATACTTTCATCACTCTTCAGGAGGTACAAAAAATAGTAAATACTATTGAAAATAACCTTGGATTTTTTGAAAAAGATTTTAGGCGTACCCATCTTGAGAATTTGATCTTAAAATTTGATCTTATTGCAAAATTTTCGAATGAAATCATTATGATTATAGAACACGATAAGGGAGGTCATATGATTGAGATGGGAATTATCCTCTCCTTTAAAGAATTTTATGAAAAAACAAAAATATTTGTATTAAAAGATGCAGAAATTACAGAAGTCTTGAAAAGAGGAGGTTTATTAACTCCTTTTTTTAAAGAGGAAATAAACTTATTTTATTTTGAAGATCTTGAAAGGTTGAGATTGGATTTAAGACAGTTATATTCTTAAAATTTTAAAAAGAATCTAATAACTATTCTGCTAATTTTTCTTTAATTTGGACGACTAATTCTTCAGCTTCTTCAGAATCAGTTATGAATTCAATTTCTTCTGATGATGATATCCCTACTCCTAGCTCTATTGCTCTTTTAATTTGTTCTTGATCAAAAATTGAGCCTTTAGAGACTTCTGGCGTTGTACCTAATATGCGTAATATTGCTACACCAACTGCATCAATAGCTACTTTGTCTGTCCCAGCAAGAAAAACTTTTGCTTCTTTTCTGGTACCCTCCATGGGTCCACGATCTACGAAACTAATCACACCATCCATGATAATTAGGTCAGGTTTGTACACAGCGTTTATTTCAGCAATCATTTTCCTTTGATGTCTAGAAGAGTGCAACTCAGACATATATTGTTTAGCTACTAATCCTACTGCATTTTTAAGCGATAAAGTAAAATGTCCACCATACATATGAGTTTTTAGACAACAAGTTTCAACAATACATTCAGCGTTATCATAAATTTTGGCAAAAAGGAATCCATCTTTCCAATGACAACCTTTTGTTTTTTTAAGTACATAATCCTTTTTTGGTACGTCAGTTAAATCAACTATTTTAAAGTCTAAATCATTTGCTAATATGTATAAACCTTTTTTCTTAAATGTGTCAGCAGTATTAACAGGTCCACTTCGTTCTGCAACTGTAATAGATTTTGCACCCATTTCTTTTAATTTGATTATAAGCTGCCTTACAGTTTCCATTGAGCTTGAAGCAGGAGGTGGATCAGCCGTATTGAAATTAGGCTTGAAAATTACATTCTTATTTTTTACAGGATTAATTCCAAGTAACTCTATTGATTTATTTACACCATAAACTCGATCTTTTGTAGAAATAACTACTACTTTTGTCATATTATACACCTTGTAATAAATATTAAATTGAATCTATAAAATTAAAAGTTGTTATTATAAAAAAAAGGAAGAGGAGTAAGCATTTTTATAGTTTGAGAAGGAAGAAATTGATGAGGATAAAAAATAAAGATGAAAAATTTCAGAAAGAAAGCTTAAATAGGGAATAGACTTAATTATGTAATGGAGTAAAAAACTCGTGAAATCAATTTAGAAATTAATCTATTAATTAAAATAGATAAATATTGGAGATGTATAAAAATGAAAGATTTAACCGTTATTGTGAAAAATCAACCAGGTACACTAGCTGATATGGGGGAATCATTAGGCAAAAATGGTATCAATATGGAAGGTTTATGTGGATTTCCTCAAAAAGGTGAAGGAGTAGTGCATTTATTAGTCGAGGATGAAACAACCGCCCAATGGGCACTTGAACAAGCAGGATTTGAAGTTCGTGCTATACGTGAAGTACTCGTCATTGATATTGGTCATATCGTTGGAAAACCTGGGACAGGAGGAAAAATGGCTCGAAAAATAGGTAATGCAGGAGTTAATATTGACTTAATCTATTTAGCTGAAAATAATAGGATTGTCCTTGGAGTTGATAACTTAGAAAAAGCTCGGAAGGCTTTACAGATTTAATGATAAGGATTTATT
>JBHLNL010000169.1:0-7498 GCA_048941605.1 Promethearchaeota archaeon
GGAAATGGTGAAATCGTTAGGTGCTGATAAAGTAATTGATTATACTAAAGAAGATTTTACTCAAAGTGGTGAGTTATATGATGTTGTGTTTGATGCCGTTGGAAAAGCTTCGCCTTCGAAATGCAAAAAATTACTAAAGGAAAAAGGAATCTATTTGAATGTTAATAAAGATTCGGGTGATGGTAAACATATAAAATATGAAGATTTTATATTCCTAAAAGAACTTGTTGAAGCGGAAAAACTAAAATCTGCCATAGATAGAACCTATCCATGGGAACAAATAGTTGAAGCTCATAGGTATGTTGATAAAGGGCATAAAAAGGGAAATGTAGTTATTAAAGTAACGGAGTGAGAGAATATGGAAGATATGAAAATAATATTGGCATTTATATGGGTAGCTACAATGTTAGTTTATTTATTAGGAGATGTGATGCGAATTTTTGCTGGAGATTTTACACCCGGTGAAATTGATGGTAAGCCCGCTTCAAAGGGTATGTGGTTTGGAGCAGCAGCAATTATGTTAATACCTATTCTTATGGTGGTTTTAACTATTATCCTGGAAAATCCCATAAACAAGTGGTTAAATGTAATTGTAGCCATAGTATTTTTCGTCTTTAATCTCGTGGGACTGAAGGGGTATAAAGCCTATGATAAATTCCTGCTAATAATAAGCTTTATATTTAATTTCCTGGTAGTTTTGTACGCTTTGATCTGGGTTTAAATTGGAATTTATTAATAAAAAAATAACACTCTGAAAAATATAATGTGATTAGGAATAGAAAACAAAATGAAAGCAATTATATGCACAAAATACGGACCTCCGGATGTTCTTCAGCTTAAAGAAGTAGAAAAACCCACTCCAAAGGACAATGAATTTTTGGTAAAAATTCATGCGACAACAGTAACAATGGGGGATTGTGAGATGCGAAGTCTCAAATTCTCTGGCTGGTTAAAGTTCCTTATACGCCTTGGATTAGGTTTCAGGAGACCAAGAAAAAAACACAATATACTTGGACAGGAATTAGCTGGAGAAATTGAATCTGTAGGTAGTGAAGTAATGCTATTTAAGAAAGGTGATCCAATTTTTGCATCTACCGGTTTTAATTTTGGGGCTTATGCCGAATATGTATGTTTACCTGAAGATAGTATAACAGTAATAAAGCCTGATAATATAAGTTATGAGGAAGCAGCTGCAGTTCCTACTGGGGGACTTGAGGCATTATACTATCTTAGAAAAGCAAATATTCAGAAAGGACAAACAGTACTTATCAGAGGGGCTTCTGGAAGTATAGGTACTGTAGCAATACAGCTTGCTAAATACTATGGGGCAGTAGTTACTGGAGTAGGCAATCCCAAGAGTTTAGAAGTTATGAAATCTATTGGTGCTGATGAAGTAATCGATTACACTAAAGAGGATTTTACCCAAAGTGGTATTGCTTATGATGTTATTTTTGATGTGATCGGCAAGAGTTCCTATACTGATTTTCAAAAATCTTTAAAAAAAAATGGGATCTATCTATTAGCTAATCCTCAATTGAAATTAATTAATCGAGAAAAAAGGGCGGCAAATAAAAGCGGTATGAAATATATCTCTGGAAATATGGACGATAAAAAGGAAATGATTGAACAATTGAATTTCCTCAAAAAACTTATTGAAGAAGGTAAGATAAAAACAGTTATAGATAGACAATATCCGCTAGAAGAGATTCCCGAGGCTCACAGGTATGTTGAAACCGGACAGAAAACAGGCAACGTGGTAATAACTGTAAACCAGTAATAATTTTAAATTAAAGTATATATGAATTAAAAACAAATCTTATAATAATATAAAAGGGAGTGATAAAAAATCACAAAAAATAACTTTACAACAATATATTATTTTTCAGGCACTGGAAACTCATTGTATATAGCTAAAAAGCTTGAGGAAATGCTTGATAATTGTGAACTTATCCCAATCGCGAGTCTTATTAATCAAGATTCTATAATTTCGACATCCGAAAAAGTTGGCTTTGTTTTTCCCGTGTATACCTGGTCTCTACCTAAAATGGTCTATGATTTTATTGAGAAGATAGATTTAACTAATACAAAATATATATTTGCAGTTACAACTATGGGAGGCTTTTCCAAGCAGTATGTAGCCCCGGTGCTGATTATGTTATTGAAACCAAAAAACAAAGAACTTGATTTTGCATACAATATAAGGATTTTTTCAAATAATATATGGGGATCAAAACGAATCAACCCTGTTCCTTCAAAAAAAAAAGCAGATAAAAGAATAAAGAACGGTGTATCAAAGTTAGAAAAAATTGCTGAAAAAATCCGCAATAATCAGAAAGTTCAGATAAGGGAAAGACCTATTTATCCAATGAAGAATTCATATTTCTCTTTTATCAATGAAGTAAATACTATGGATGAAAAGTACTACTCAGATGAAAATTGTAATGGGTGTGGATTATGTGTAAAAATGTGCCCTGTCGGTAATATAAAACTCGTGGATGAAAGACCAGATTGGCAGCATAAATGTCAAATGTGCACAATGTGTCTCCATTATTGTCCCCAAGAAGCTATTCAATGGGGTGAATTTACTTTAGATAGGAAAAGATATAACCACCCATATATAAAACTCAAGGAATTAATGGAACAATCACAAGTGTAGTGCAATAAATGGATAAATCAATAAAAAAAAAAGAAAAATTTCTGCTGTAGAATATGGAAGAACAAAAGATAATTGAAACAGTAAATCTTAGAAACTTTATTGAAAAGCTAGAGATTGATATTTATGGTTTTGCTGAAATGCATTTATTAAAGAACATGAAAACTGGACTTCCCATAGATCTAGAAAAATTCATAAATATGTTCCCATTTGCCATTGTATTAGGTGCTCAATATGAAAAATTAGGGAAAAAAGCCTCCGGTGGCAGAACTGCTTTGTTTTTAGAGGACACAGCCTTTTCAATATTGGAATATTTAGAAAATAAGGGTTATAAGCAACTTATTATTCATACTGAAGACGAGTTTGATCCTATTAATCGCTTAGGATTTATATCTCTTAAAATCTTAGCAAAGACAGCAGGACTTGGTTGGCAAGGGAGATCTTTACTAATTATTTCTCCAGAATTTGGGCCTCTACATCGGTTAATTGCTATTCTAACCGACATACCACTTCAAACTAATCAAGCAATTAAAAATGAATGTGGTGAATGTCGAAAATGTATAGATGCATGTCCTCAGAACGCACTTACTTTTGTTGCCTTTAACGACCATCCTATATCTCGGGAGGATGTATTAGATATTAAGACTTGTTTAGGAGATAATGGATGTCTGGCATGTCTATTATCTTGTCCTTGGTTAAAAAAGTCTTAATACTTCAAAGAAATAAGTTAAAATTGAATTTCTTAATAATACAATTCTTAAAGGATTAATATTGAAACCTAGCCACTCTGAATTTTCTCTAATACCGCATCCTCAATCAAGGTTGAGTTCTCAGAGTTCCTAACTATAAAAGTTAAACTAGCTTTTTTTATATCCTTCCTATTCTCAAGTCTTCTGTACATATCATAAATATCAGTCAACCGATTTCCATAAACAAATAACACAATTGAGGGAGAAACAGCCCCCGCATTTCTCCAATATTTAATTGAGTGATCTTCTTTAATTTTCAAATATATCTGTTTTGAAGGAACTTCCGTTTCTAATGAAATTACAGCGGGAATTATCCCCGTTATTGCTTCAAAATTAATCTCTGGGACAAATGAGATAAGTTTCATATTTTTCATCCTCTGTATTCTACGGTTGACAGTTTTTTCGCTTATACTTAAGGCTTGAGCAATTTCTTTTTTGGAAGCTCTACTATTATTCAATAAATAAAAAATAATCTGCCAATCTTTCATTGAGTAAGGAATATTATATTGAAAATGCATTCTTGTTTCTGAATAACCCTTCAAGTTTGCTCCTATTTTAATAACTTTATTAATTATATCTTCTAGATGTTTAGCATCCTTACAAAAAAAGGATATAGTCAGTGTTCCATCAATTAATTCCCAGATGCGATAGATTTCCGTAATAAGCTGAAGTTCTTGAAATAAATTTATTGTCTTTTTTCCTTCATATGGACGTACTGAGCCAATATAATGTCTAAATCCTAACAAATTATAGTTAAATTGCACAGTAAAACGTGTTATTACACCGTCTTTGATTAAATTATCTACTCTATTTGATACGTTTCGTAATGATAAATTCATCCTCTCAGCAATTTTTGAATATGAGATACGGCAGTTTTTATCTAAAAGTTTTAATATCTCAAAATCTATCTCATCCACAATTTGTCCCATTTATGATGTTATATGAAAAAAAATGGACATTATTTAATTTAAAATTTCGCTTTCTTTCCTCTTCTCTTACATAATTCTTTAAATTATAGAACATTTTATTGTGAGTTAATGCATTATATTAATAGGAATTGAAAATTAATATGCAATTTGTGAGTTAAAATGGCTAAAGATTATGAATTGACTACATGCGGTTTAAGTTGTGATTTATGTGATAGTAATAAGCCCAAGATGCAAGATTCAGCAAAATATTTATTTAAAGTATTTGAAGACCCAATGATCCCGGAAGTCCTTTTAATGTTTAACCCAGAATTTAAAAAAGAGAATTTTTCGGGATTTGTAAATACATTAGAACTTTTAAAAAATTATCCTACATGCCCAGGTTGTCAAGAAAGAAAGGATTGCCCGATTAATCAATGTGCTATACAAAAAAACATTACATCATGTAGTGAATGTAAATTTCTAGACTTAGAAGCGGGGATATGTAAAGCAATTCCAGAACAACCTGAAACACCAATGATGCCCCCTGCTCCGATATTTTTAAAGGGGCTTTCTAAAAGATATCAGAATTGGAACATAAAGAATTTGATTGCTCTTACCAAAAAGCAAAAAAAGATGATTAATGCCGAAATTGAAAAAATGATTAAAGAGGGAAAATCAAGTAGAGATCTTGTTGATACTTCTGTAAATTTAGTTGAATCAATGAAATAATTCAATTTAAGAAAGATTTGAAGAAAGATGAAAATAGATTTTACATCGAGTGAAATTCAAGATAAAATACATGAAGAAGCTGATTGGGTTGAATTACTTCCTAAAGATCCAAGAAAATTCCTAATTGAATCTGGAGAATCATTTTCAGTTTATCGAACACTAACAGATTTATTTAATTTATCCTTAGATCATCCTGAGGTCGTTAAAGCTCATAATGCTGTATTGAATGATCCTCTTGTGAATTTTCTTCTAGATAATCTTTCAGATTGGGAAAAAGATCTCACAAAAGCACACAGTAAAGCAGATTATCTCCCAAACCAATTATGGTTATTGTTGGATTGGGGCATAAAACCCGAAGATGATAAGAGGATGGAAAAAGCTATAGAAAAGATTTTAAAACATCAAGATGAAGGCACTGGACAGTTTCTTGCATATATTGAAGCATATGATCGAAAATCCAAGATAAAATATCCAATGTGGTCAAGTGCATTATGTGATCATAATATTATAGTATCAGTACTCTTATTAGCAGGTTTATACGATGATAAACGCGTCCAATTCGGTCTTAGAAGGATGAATGAGTTATTAAAAGATACAACTCAAGGTAAAGGCTGGAAATGTGAACCATGGCTTCATTACAAGCGTAGGGGTCCTGGAAGAGTTAATGATGTATGTCCTATGATTGTTGCTGATGCACTAAGAGGTTATTGGATGATCTCTCAAGATAAATGGCCTGATGGTCTAATTGAAGCAGGAATAACATTGTTAAATTGTTGGAATAGGAGATCA
This sequence comes from Promethearchaeota archaeon, assembly GCA_048941605.1. GTDB lineage: Archaea > Asgardarchaeota > Lokiarchaeia > Sigyniarchaeales > SOKP01 > Loki-b32. Next base: position 5,829 of record JBHLNL010000169.1, read on the forward strand.
GAAGAAAAACCATATATGTTTGGACATGGTAAGAAATTTCGGTTACCAAGAGCACCATTTTTCTGGTATAATATTGGAACTATCTTAGATGCAACTAGACACTATCCGCCTCTAGTTAAGACGCAAGCATTTCGAGAATTAACAGCAGTGAGCTTATTAGAATTTAATCAAGCCGGAGTATTTATTCCTAAATCTGTCTATCTGTATTTTAAAGATTTTTCATTTGGGCAAAAAAAAGAGCCTTCACCATGGATGACTCTGTTCCTTTCGCGAATTTACAAAAATTCGGTTCATAACGACACAAAATTTATAGAAGCAGTTAAAAAAATTGAAGCATCAAAATTAAAAGGCTCAAAGGGAGGACCAAAGACTAAGAAATAAATTTCATTTTTAAATTTAATTCTCTCAATATTTGAATTTTCTTGTCAATTTAATTGGATTATATAATAAGAACAATTAAATAAGATCTAATATAAGAAAACAAAAATAAATTTAATTAGAGAGTTGAAAATTTGACAGATTATAAAGAAATTATTGGTTGGGTGTTAGGTGCAGCAATAGCAGTTGTATGGATAAGTTTTGCTTTTCTCGGGGCGGGAAATCTGTTATTTCTTGCTATTGCAATTTCATTAACTATATTGTTTGGTACCGCATCTGGAGGATTAATTGCAATAAGTCAAGATAAAGCTAATTGTAAAGATGTAATTGGCTGGTTGTTAGGTGCTAGTATAGCAATTGCATGGATAATTTGGGCATTAGTCACCCCTGGGGATATGGTAGGTCTCGTTGTTGCCCTTGCCATTACCATCTTGTTTGGCACATTATCTGGAGGTCTTATTGCGCTAAGCTCAAAAGCTAAAACTAAATAAAGCTTGGAAAATCTAATTAATTCTTAATTTTTTTTTTTTTCTCTTTTTTCCTTAAAAAAGACAAATTTCGACTAAATAGAAAATATTTTGATACTTTTAGTTTTAATATTTTATCATTCTACTTGACAATTTGGACAATAATAACCACGTCTTCCTGATGAATCTATACTTACAATCTCATTTTTACAAATTGGGCATTGTTCTTCTTTCTTACGATGAGGAATTAAAAAGCTTCCTGGATAGGAATTTAAATCACCTTCTTTATCAATGCCAAATTGTAAAACATCCTTTATATTAGTAAAAAGGTCTTTAACTTGTTTTTCGTCTAGAGCATCTAGTTTGGATTTGGGATGTAATTTTGTTCTAAATAAAATTTCATCAGAATAAATATTACCTATACCTGCTATAAAACTCTGATTTAACATTGCATTTTTAATAATTGCTGTCCTTCTGTTTAAAGCCTCCTTAAATTCTTCAAGACTCATTTTAAATGCATCTGGCCCAAGTTTCTTACTTTCAATAAACTCTTCTATAGAATTCGCAATATATAATCTACCAAACATTCTGCGAGATGTATAAGCGAGTTTAAAATCATTAATAAATTGAAATATAACCTTACTGTATTTTGGATCCTCTTGTTTTTTATTGTAGTACTCTAAATCTCCAGTCATCCCAAAATGCATGATTAGTATTCCTTGTTCAAGATTAATTAAAAGATATTTCCCGTGTCGAGTAGAAAATAAAAATTTATTATTAATTATTAATTTTTTGAGATCTGACACCTTATCATTTAAAACTCTA
>JBHLNL010000020.1:0-32148 GCA_048941605.1 Promethearchaeota archaeon
AAACTCTGATCTAAATAAATTAATTAGAGAAAAACCCGATGCATTTAAAGAACACCATTTATTACTAAATTGCGAGATTACAGATGAATTTGGGCTAAAAGATGCTTCAGAACAACTCCATAAAACATTATTAGATTTGAACATTAACCATGATTATGAGATCTATTCGGAGCCAAAAGCAGCATTATCTCCTCATATATTGGGAATAGGATCCAAAATATTAACTGGAATACGTTTTTGTCTTAAATATTTCTAATATTTGAAACCCAAAAATTCATTATTTTTCTTACAATAACATTGCTTTAAAGAATTTGGGGCTTAAGGTAATTTTTGAAAGAGTAGGGAGTTTACTAAACCATTTTTCTCCAACATATCTGTCATTACTTGTATTATGCTTAGAAAGATCTTGATTTATATATGCTTCATATATATATTTTCGAGCTAATTTATTTTCATTAAGCAATTCTGTATATAATCGCCATAGGGATTTTACATGAGAACTTTCATTGTAGATTAAGTATTCAAGGGCATTTCCATTCTTGAAATATGGAAATAGGATGTGTTTAACTTCTTGGTCATATTTCAGCAACTCTGATCGGTTAAATCTACTATCTTTCTCAAGTAATGGTTTTATTGTATTTGTAGCAATATCAGCACTCGCTACTCCTGGGAGCATTCCTTCGTAAAAAAAGGCGGTGACCAATCCCGCAGCTTCACCAAGTACTAGTACTCGATCATTTGAGAAATTCTTAATAGGATGTTTGGATATTTCCCCTGCTACAGTGGTTGATAAATCATATTTTAACCCATCTACAAAAGGTTGAATTGGTTTATAATTTTTCAAAATCCGGTCAAGTTTTTCGATAATTGCCTCCTTAGATTCATTTTTTCCACCTAGAAATCCGGTTGCTATTCTCTCTTTACCTTTATTAAAATAAAAAGGTCCATTAGTCGAAATCTTAGGATTTATATGGAAAATGTAATTGTATTCTAAGTTTTCATTTATCTTATCTTCATCTCCAAACAAATGGATTAATGCACCTGTGTAATGATCAGGCATCTCAAATCCTAAGGAGCGTTGTAGATCAAAACCTCGTGAACCAGTTGCGAGAGCTAATAGTTTTGTATTATATGATTCTCCCTTGCTATTAATCAATTCTAAATATTCGTTATGCCTATTAATTTTCGAAATACTTTCATTTGAATTGAATGTGCCTCCTTGTTCTTCAAGTTGATTAATAAAACTTTCCAAGAGATTTTCAGTATAAGATATGTTTCCCAAAGGTATTCCAAATTCAGTGGAGTCAATAACACCATTAAACTCATCACTCATATAATTAGACTTAGTGTGATGACATGGAAAAATATTTTTATTATTCCAATCGATTTCTTCCTTGATAAAAGACCGATTATGTTCGGGAAATACATTTGTTCTTATCGGAATCTCTTTTCTATAATCTTGGGTTTCAATTAGAAGTGTCTTTGCATATTTTGAAATTTTGGAAGCAAATGTTGTACCAGCAATTCCCGCGCCAATGATTATAATATCGTACATAAATAAACAAATCTATTAAAGGGTTTTAAATTATTTGTTATAATCTTCTAAATGTTTTTAATTTTTAGTTGGAAAGTTTTTATAAGTGTGTCTTTCTACAATAACATGAATAAAAATTTTTATAAATCTAATTAAAAAAAAATTCAAATTAATTTAAAGGTGGTAAATTATAGGATTAAAATTGGCTTCGGGACTTGCTATAACTTCATTGTTTGCACTGATGTATGCTGTTGTCTTCGTGATAGGGGTTTGGTTTTTACCCTCAAATATATGGGGCTTAATCATCATGATCGCATTTACAATTGGTATAGTATTACTTCAATATGGAATATCTCCTTTGATTGTAGGCTGGTTATATAGGATTGATTGGATATCTTATGAGCAATTCGCTGCGGAATTTCCACATCTAGCAGATTCATTGGATAAAGTAGTTGCTTATAATGGTATAAAGATACCACGACTTGGTATAATACATGATCTTAACCCAAATGCATTCACATATGGTTGGTCAAAGAATTCAGCAAGAGTTATACTCACAGATGGAATCTTACACTATTTAAACAAAAAGGAGCAAAATGCTGTATTTTCACATGAATTAGGGCATGTTGTTCATTCAGATTTCATCCTTATGACTGTTGTATTTGCTATTCCATTAGTTCTATTAACAGTTGCTCGATGGGCATATTATGCTAGTTATTTTTCAAGAAGTAGTCGAAGTGATAGTGATGAAGGAAATTACTTAAGAATTGCATTGATTGCAATTGCTATTTTATCTTACATCAGTTATTATTTAAGTTATTTAATATCGCTTATAGTCAGCAGAATTCGTGAATACTATGCCGATGAACATAGTGCAGAAGTATTGGAAGACCCTAATGCCTTGGCAACCGGTCTTGTTAAAATAGCTTATGGTCTACTTGTTGATAGTAATATTGAAGAAAGAAAAAAATCAAGAGTAAGAGCACTAAGAGGCTTTGGAATATTTAATCCAAGCGATGCGAAGGGATTAGGAGTTATAAGTGTTGGAACTACTCAAGTTTTATCGATGGAAGCTGTTCAAAAAGCAGCAGCATGGGATCTTTATAATCCTTGGGCTAAATATTACCAGATGTTTTCAACTCATCCATTACCAGCAAAGCGAATTATGCGTTTGAATATGCTATGTGATATATATGGAATAAAGCCTGAGATTGATTTCTCTGATGCAAAAAGACTAAAAGAAGAGCAAGCAGGGAAAACCTTATGGGATCAATTTTTATGGGATATTTTCATGAAAATATTACCTACACTTGTTTTTCTAGCTCTACTCGGCTTAACAATTGTATGGATATTTGATCTAGCATTTGTTGGTTTTAATGTGCCTTTTCTCGCTCCAGTTTACGCGAATATGTGGCTTGTATGGGCTATTGGATTTTATGTTATAGGTTTCATGTCGATAATAAAAACATCGTATATGTATAAAAGCGGTTTTGAAGATAAAAAAGTGATAGATTTAGTTACAAATGTTAAGGTCAGCCCTATTCGTAATATCCCCTCGTATATAGAGGGAAAGATTGTTGGGAGAGGTATTCCTGGATATTATTTTAGTGAAGATATGTACTTCCAAGATGATACAGGCTTAATGTATGTAGATTATAGATTTGGAATTGGTCTCGTGGATCTTATCTTTTCTCTAAGAACTGTTAATAGATTGATAGGCCAAAGAGTCAGAATTAAGGGATGGTATAGAAGGGGTCCAAGCCCATATATCCAAGTAAATACGATATGGTCTGAATCTGGAACAAGACACAGAAACTATGCAAAAGCTTTTAGATATTTTTGGGCAGTTTTCGCATTTATCTTAGGAATTGTTTGTATTTACTTCTGGTTTCAAGGATAAAATCAAATTTTAAAAAATTATTTTTAATATCTACTTTTTTTATTTTTTAGATAAAATAATCAGATAATATTAGTTATTTTATTCGCTAGTTTCTGTAAATTCATATCGCACATTCCTAAAGGCACTGTTGAATCATAAAGAACAACAACTAGTAATGGATCTAATTTCCAAGGAATATCTACAACTTTAGAAAAAACTTTTTGCCCATTTTGCAGGCCATAATACATTTCTGGAAGATCCAGTGCACCAATCATATATCTAATTTCAAGTTCTTTCAGAGAGTTTACTAATATCTCATTTGGAAGCGATGTATAAATTGTATTTCCCTTGGTTGTCAATAGAGCCGCTCCAAGAAGTTCATTTTCAAGTAATAATCCTTCAAATACATCAATTACCTTTTTATAAAATGTTTGGCTCATATATATTTCATCTTCTCCTCGGACTATTGAATCAACCATCTTATCTAATTTTGAGTTTTCAATCTGCTCATAATCCTTTATCTTAGCAGTGTCTGGATATTCCTCCAAAAAGACATCAGCAATTCTTTCTAAACGAGTAGTAACAAATAAAAGACTTGCCGTAGAATCTGATAAAATAGTAAAAATTATGTCTCGATGTACCTTAAAAACAAATCTCAACTCTCTCATTTCAAGAATTTCAGGAGTTTTCCTAGAAATTACATTCTCTGAAAACGAAAAGATTGCTGAAAAGAAAGGTGTGATTAAATTAACTTCCAGATTCTCAAATTCATCTGTAAAATTACGACTATATATACACACGCCAGTTTTCTTCAATATAAATAGAGAATGAATCCTCATGGAGAGTGATACCTTAATGCTTTTATAAGCTTAAATATAGAAATTCACTCTTTTAAGTATTTTTAATATAGCTAATAATAAAAGAAATCTATTTATACTTTTTATTGTAATTGTCAATTTCTAATTTAATCTCTTCCCATGATGCCATTCTTTTGATAATTGGGTTACCATTTAGATATACTCCTCTAGAAATCCCCAAATCTTTAATTAATTCAGAATCATCAGTGTGATGAAAGTTCAAATTGAGGTTGGAATATTTTTCTACTTCCTTTCTAATAGTATTAATCATATATTTTGACCAAGGGCATTGGCTATTAGAGAATATGGTTAATTTCAATTTTTCAGTCTTATGAAATTCTTTAAATTTAGGAAAAATCAATTTTGGTGGAGAAGAAGACCCTAAATCAAGATATAAAAGAATACGACTCCCATCTCTGTCAACTTCTTTGAATCCAAATTTTTTAAAAAAAGAAGTTGGCATATATTTTATTGAGGTTCCAAACCATCTGTCTCCTTCATATGCTAGAACACTTGCACCTCCATGTTGCATTGCGCTTTCAATGAAGGATTCAAGCAATGCTTTTCCTACACCCATAAGCCAAAAAGGGGGCAGAATCCACATGCAATTAATAAAAAGTGAGTTTTCTCCATCTACAGGCTCAAGTACATGTTCAATAGGGAGATATTCCAATAAACCCATATATACTCGTCCATGAACTGCTAAATCTGAATGAAGCATTTTTCCCACCCATTTATAATGAATCTTCTCATCTCGAGGTTTTTCGGAAGCTACTATTATTTTAAGACCTTTAGGTATCATATCCTTAATCCAGCAAATTCTTTCTTCCATGCCATTTTCCATTAAATCTCTTGTTTCCTTGTCTACACTCGGATCTAGACAAACTGAACAAATTATATCTAATTTATCCTTTGTTACTACTTCTATCTCCATGTCAATAATACACATAAATATAAATTTAAGTAAATATACCCCTAGAGATTTGAAATATAAAAATTTTATTTTATTTTAGCCTGTCCAATCACGAATTGCAATTTTTACGGATCGACTCATCTCGAGTGAAAAATCCGCTCCGGTTTTTTGTAAATAATAATCTTGTCCAATATTCTCCGCATTTTTAACAAGTGATTCTTTTTCAATATGCTTGAACATTTCTGAGAATTCTTCTTTATTAAAACGTTTATAAGTATTAGTAAAATGTATAAACTTTTTAGGGAAGCGTGAAGTAAGTATTCTTTTTGAGGGATCTTGCTTAGGATATCCAAAACAGAGCATAGCAATAGGAAAGACCCATTTTGGCAGATTAAACATCTCACGATGAATTTCAATATTTTCCATGATATCTGCAATATAGCAAGAACCAATTCCCATTGACTCAGCGGTAATTACTGCATTCTGGGCAGCAATTAAAGCGTCGCAACATGCTAACAATAAATCAGATTCTGCTGGAGTGCGATATTTCTGATTTAAACCTTTACATTTCTCTGGAACACCAGAAATTCTATAAAAATCTTGCCATCGTTGGACATCTGCTAAAAATATAAGCACTAGAGGTGCTTTGGCTATATGAGATTGATTGTCACAGGTTTTAACTAACCTTTCTTTCAAATCTTGATTTTTAACTTCAAGAATTGAATATTGCATCATATTACAAGCGGTAGGTGCACGCATAGCTCCATGTATTATTTTATCTATTTCTTTTTGAGACAAGGGCTTACTTCTATATGCTCTTACTGAACATCTATTTTCTATCACTTTTAATACTTCATTAATCTTATCTGGATTATTCAAACTCCATCACTAATTCTTTATTATGAATTAAAATTCAATTTGTAAATATAAATAAAAGTGTCTTAATAAAATCGAATATCTCTTCATATAATTCATTTCTTCTTTTGAATCAAAAATTATTTTTTGTTAGGAGTTTTTAATTAATTTATTATGAAAGAAATCAACGATAAAGAATATTTTAATTCAGTTGAGATTAGTGAAAGGTTTCACAATAGGATAACAACAGAAGAAATAATAGTATACTTTGAAAAAGGGAAAATTAAGGGGAAAAAAATTGATAATGAATGGTTTGCCAGTCAAAAAGCGATTGAAGATTTTATTGATGAAGTATTATTAAAAGAACGAACTTTAACGGTGGGCCCTTATAAAATTGATTTATCAAATATAAAATTGGACGGAAGGATTTTAGATATTGGTGGTGGTGGAGAGGGTATTATTGGTCAATTTAAAGGTGAGCAGGTTGTTTCTATAGATCCTAATAAAAAAGAACTTGAAGAATCTCCAAGTACTAGAGATTTAAAGATAGTGATGGATGCTAAAGAACTAAAATTTCTAGATAATTCATTCGAAACGATAACAGCATTCTTTACCTTCATGTATATTCCAGTAAATGACCATAAAAAAATTTTTCAAGAAATTTATAGAGTTTTAAAAGCAAATGGAGAATTTTCTCTCTGGGATGTAATAATTCCTAAAAATATTAATGAAAACCGAGATATTTATGTTATTAAGCTTGAAGTTAAATTTAATGATGAATTAATTGAAACAGGTTATGGAGTGTTATGGAACAAGGAACAAGATATGAACTACTATATAAATTTAGGAAAAAATACAGGTTTTGAAATTCTAAAAAGTAATGTAGAAAATGAAACGTTTTTTTTGAGATTCAGAAAAAAATAAAATTAAAAATTTGTGTTCTCCAAGCTGAATGTTTCAATATAGTGTTATATGGAAAGGTGTCTTGACATCCACTGTATTCAATGCATTCATCTATATTTTCTGCATTTTCCTTTCCATCAATAATCTCATAAACTTCAGTAGGGCACACAATTACACATTCTCTAGAAGCCTTACAAAGATCTAAATCTATTTCAACTCAATGTTCATTTTCTTCCCATCTATTCATATTGATCATTAAAAAATTAGTTTTAATATTATCTGGGATGTAACCAATTATTGTATAATTTATAATCATAAAAATAAATAATTTCAATAAATAATGTTAATATGTGATTTAAATGGAGTTAGATACTTTATATAGCCCAGAAAAAATTGGGAATGTTCAAATAAAGAACAGAATTGTGCGTTCTGCGACATTTATGCGTAGTGCAGAGAAATATGGTTATATTGGTGAAAAATTCATCGAAATATATAGTGAACTAGCGCGTGGAGGTACTGGATTAATAATATCCAGCTTTACAGCAGTAGATCCAGGAGGTACTGCTAGCCCATATCAAGCTTGTCTTTATGATGATTCATTTATTCCCGGTCAAAAGAAATTAGTAGAAACTATTCATGAATATGCGGACGTTAAAATAGCTGTTCAAATAGCTCATACCGGTCGTCTAGGATATCACCCCAAATATCACCCAGTAGCACCTTCTTCAATTCCATTCCAAGAAACAGGATTAACCCCCCGAGAATTGACAATTGATGAAATTAAAAAATTAATTCAAAAATTTATAGAAGCAGGGTGTAGAGCTTATGAATGTGGCTATGATCTAGTTCAGTTGCATGCTGCTCATGGTTATTTCTTGAGTAATTTTATTTCACCCTATACTAATAAAAGAACAGATGAATTTGGAGGAAATACTAAGAATAGAGCAAAGATCCTAATTGATATTTATAATGGATTAAGAGATGAATTAGGAAAAAATTTCCCTATAACAATTAAATTACAAACGGAAGATTTCATTCCAAATGGATTACAGATTGAAGAAGGTGTTGAATACGCGAAAATACTTTCTGAAATTGGCTATGATGCCATTGAACCTAGCGGAGGTGGAAGAGATGCACATATTCTAACAAAAAAGGCATATCCAAGTTTAAATGTTAAATCCTCTAAAGAAGAAAACTATTTTTTACCACATGTTAGAATGATTAAGCCATATATGAAAAATACGAAATTAATTTTAATGGGGGGCATAAAAAATCCTATTTTTGCTAATAATATACTTAAAGAAAAAATTGCTGATTTTATTTCATTGTGCCGACCATTAATATACGAGCCCGATCTTCCAAATCGTTGGAAAAATGGTGATCTCTCACCTGCAAAATGTATTAGTTGTAATGGTTGTTATATGACAATGATAAACGGTCCTGTATACTGTGTTACAAAGAGAAAGTTGGAGAAAAAGGAAAGAGGTAAGAAATTAAAATAAAAGATTGAAGATTGTAAAAAGTGGTTGTTATGGAAAAAGAAGTAAGCAAAAGTGCCTATTCGGATCATTTATTTCAATTTCGTTCAGTTGAACGGAAAAGCTTGATTTTATCTTTAACAATCACGACTATTGTTATGGTTATAGAAATTATAGGGGGAATTGTTACAAACAGCATTGCTTTAATTAGTGATGCAGGTCATATGTTCACCCATGCTTTCGCTATTGGTATAAGCCTGTTGGCAAATGTTATCGCAAGAAGACCACCTTGTCATCATAAAACATTTGGATTATATCGAGCAGAAGTTTTAGCAGCTTTTATTAATGGTTTATTTCTTATACCTATTGTTGGTATAATTATTTATGAAGCAATTCTTAGATTTCTAAATCCACAAGAGATTTTTGGTTTCTACATGTTAATAGTAGCTTTTATTGGGCTTGCTGTAAATATAACAAGTATTTTAATTCTCCAAGGTCAACGTAATTCTAGCTTAAATGTAAAAAGTGTATTTTATCATATGATTGCCGATGCCGCTTCTTCAATAGGAATAGTAATTGCTGCTTTTATTATCATGTTCACTGGAGTAGTAATTCTTGATCCTATCGTAAGTATAGGGATATCTATAATTATTATCTACTGGGCTTATGGAATATTAAAAGAGTCAATTCGAATTTTGCTTGAAATGGCACCAAAAGGAATGAATGTAGACACCATTACTAATGATTTAAAAACCAGATTTCCCGAAATTCTTGAATTATATGATGCTCATCTCTGGACAATAATTCCAGATATGCTCATCTATTCTGCACATGTTAAATTAAATAACGAAATCGTCAAAGGAAATCAAGAAGATCTAATCCTAAAAATAAATGATTATTTGTCAAAAAATTATAAGATTATTGAATCTACAATACAGATTATGCCTATTGACGCTTTAGAGGTGTGTAATCTATAAATTTTTTTGCTTTAGAAATATAAAATAAACATTTAAATAGTTCCATAACCCAAATTTATTATTAAAAAAATTTCCTTACCATTTTAAGAGGAGTTAGAAATGTCATCTGAGAGAAAAATTGATGTTTTTGCTGCATTAGTATTAGTAATAAGTATCATAGGAATAATTTTACTTGCCACCCAATATTTTGCAAGTCTATATATTGGAGTATACAGACATTCTTGTTTGGATTGCGAATACGCAACACCAGGAGATTTAACCTCACAAATCCTTATTTTGATCTTTTTAATAATACAAATAATTGTAGCTTTAAATGATCTAATCCCAAAAAGATTTATTCAACGAGATTTATCTTTATATGGAATGGGTTTAGCTATCTTTACAATTCTCTTTTCGATTATAGGGATTGTAGCATTTGGCACATATTATGATTATGCAGAATGGTGGCCAGACACTGGATTCTATGCTAGTATTATTGCAGGAATAGTCAATACAATCTTGTTTTTCTTAAAATTTAGAAACAAATAATTCTTTTTTTTTTTTTTATAGATAATCTGATTGCTGAATCTTTTTTAAATTAACTTTTTAAAATTAGGAACTTTTAGTTAGTTTACAATATTTGTAAGCGAGAAATATGGAAAGAAATTTCAAGTCCAATATTTATAAGATATATATTTTTTCTTTCATTTTGGGAATCCACACCGTTAGAGGCGTATACATTCCATTTATGATGGACTGGGGTGGTCTCTCTTTTTTTCAGATTATGTTATTACAGAGTTATTTTACTATTATGATCGTTGTACTTGAAATTCCCTCAGGAGCAATAGCAGATTTTTTAGGAAGAAAAATAGCATTATTATTATCTGCATCTTCAATTGCTAGCGCAGCTCTTACTTATAGTTTAATACCAAATTTTTTTATGTTTATCTTAGCAGAAACTCTGTGGGCTTTTGGATCAGCCTTAATGTCGGGAACAGCTGATGCTTTTGTTTATTTTTCTTTAAAGTCTTATGGTAACGAAGCTAACCTATCAAAGATACTAGGTAGATCAAGAACAATGAATTTAATAGCTTTAACAATATCTGCACCAATTGGCTCTATAATTGCAGTAGTTATTTCTTTACAATTTACTATGACATCTTTAGCGATTATTTATATTGGGGCATTTTTAGTTGCCTTAACTTTCAAGGAACCTAAATTGATAAATAATAATTATCAACGAGAAAGCTATTGGCAGATAATAATATCTGGGTTTAAAGAATTACGAAAAAATAAAATACTGAGAATTCTCACTTTTGATTGGATACCAATTAATGTACTAATATTTTTTATGTTTTGGTCATATCAAGTCTATTTCGGTGCGATTAATATTCCCACTATTGCTTATGGGTTTATTCTTGCGGGTATGAATATTGTAAATGCTGTGTTCTCGATTTTAATCCCTGTTTTATTAAAATCATCTGAAAATAAAAAAAAATTCTTAATTTTAATCAATTTGATAAATGGAGTATCATACATTTTTTTAGGTTTGACCAACATTATTCCATTAGGTCTCGCAATAATTTTTACGATTATAGCATTTGGGTATACTAGATATTTAATATTTGTAGACGGTATAAATTTACAGATTGAATCAGAAAATAGAGCAACTGTACTTAGCACTATAAATATGTTTGGAAGTTTGTTGAGAGCAATAATTTATCCTTTTGTAGGACTTCTAGTAGAATGGAATATATTTATTTTTTTTATTATGACTGGTGTGCTAATTTTATTCTTTACGATATTAACACGTTCAAAAAGCGAATATCTATAATAAAATATTTTATTCAAATTTAGATTTCTTTTGTTGCTCTTTCTCTTAATTTTCTACGGAAAATTTTTCCCACAGAAGTGCGAGGTAGTATAGTGACAAATTCGACTTGTCTGGGATATTTGTAAGCAGCCATTTTATCTTTTGACCAGTCAATAATTTCTTGTTCTGTAACCTTTCCTTGATATTCTGGTTTAAGTGCAACATAAGCTTTAATTGTTTCCCCAATATTTGGATCTGGTGCTGATACAACCCCTGCTTCTAAAATGGCTGGATGTTCATACAATTTTTCTTCAACTTCACTTGGCATAACTTTATAACCCTTATATTTTATCATATCCTTTATTCGACCCTCAATATAAAAATAGCCTTCTTTATCCATTCGAGCTAAGTCTCCTGTTCTAAGCCAATCACCAACAAAAGTAGCTGCTGTTGCTTCTGGGTTTTTCCAATATCCTTTCATTACTTGAGGCCCTTTTAGAAATAATTCTCCCGTTTCTCCAGGAGAAAGTTCTTCTAATGTATCAGGATCTACAATTTTTGCATCAGTATCAACAATTGGTATACCTATACTTTCTGATATTGTGGGTAACCATTTAGGTTGATTATGTGTTACTGGTGATGTTTCAGTCAAACCAAATCCTTGACCAACTTTAAAACCTACAATTTCTTCCCATTTTTTATTTATTTCTGTAGCCAATGTTGCTGAACCAGAAGTTGCTGTCTCAAGGCTTGAGAGATCACGTACTTTAAAATCAGGAGAATTCACTAGCATTTGGAACATTATAGGTACACCAACAAATTCTTTGCATCTATAATATTCTATTGCTTCTAGAACTTCAGATGGATTAAATGCGTCAAACATGATTAACATTGACGCGATTATTGAAGTTATAATTAAGACTTGAAAACCAAAACTATGGCAAAGAGGGAGAACTGTTAAAGTTACTCTTTTACCAAAAATATCTGGATCCTCCTCTCTTGTTTCCCTATAATTTTGTAATACACAAAGAGCATTGGAGACTAAATTATTATGAGTTAACATCACTCCTTTAGGTAAGCCTGTAGTACCTCCCGTATATAATAGTGCTGCTATATCATTCATGGGATCAATATCAACTTCAGGTTTTTTTGATGCTCTTCCATTAATAAATTCTTCTAATGTAATAGTTTCTGGTTTAGAGGTATCAGCTTGAAGTAAAATTACATTTTTTATTGGAATTTTATTCCGTGCTTTTTTTATTGTTCTGAAATTGTTCTTATGGACAAAAAGAGTATCAATATTGCCAGCATCTCTGATAATATGGACTACATCTGTCTCTTTGAGGAGAGGATTTATGGGAACAACAGTTGCACCAGTCTCCAATATCCCTAAAAAACATAATAAAAACTCAGGGCAATTTACTGTCATTATACCAACAGCATCCCCTTTTTTTATACCCTCTTCATATAAAGCATTAGCTATTTTATCTGATATATAATTAACTTCGCGGTATGTATATTTTTTTTCTGTTGGTTTATAATAAACACTGACATTATTAGGAAATTCGGAAGCTACTTTTTTAATAACTTCATGAACAGGAATAGGATCAAATTTTACAGTTTTAGGAATATAAATTGGTTTAAGTTTTAACCATGGACGATTTGGACTTTCGAGATAAGGCGATTCATTCTCGTAATCTGGGATTGATTCCCACTCTGAATAATCTTTCATAAAATTTCCCCTAATATAGTAATAATAGAAAAATATCCTAAGTATAAATTAATTCTCTCTCTTTAAAAGTCTTCATCTATTGAAGTATTGAAAAGATATAAAAAATTAAGTTTACATCCAAGAAACAATTTTTTCAGTATTAATTAGAATATCAACTAAATCTTCATACTCTATTCCTTTGATTTCAGTAAAAAGAATACTGGGATCCATTCCACGAGCTTTAAGATCTGGTATAACGGCATAAATATTGACAGGAAGATTTGATAATTCTAAAAAAAATTCAGGTACTTTTCCATTTGGCGTACTCCCAATCACTCCATCGTGTATTAAGACTATGTTTATTTCAAGATCTGATTTTATCTGCTTCTTCAAAATTTTAAGTAGAGATTCCATTTTATCCTTTAACCATAAACTAAAGCCATATAAATATACTATAGAATTTTCTGTATTCACAAGCCTCACCTAGTTAATATTTAAAACTTACATCAGCTTTTGAAATAAGTTGAGAAATCTTCATAGTGTCAACAATATTTATATTTTCATTCAAAATCAGATCTGATTTTTCCATTCCAGCAATATCTAATGCCTCATCGTGGACAAAAATTTGTAATTCAGAGAGCTCTATTAATCGTCTGATATTCGCAAAGTCATCCATCTTTAAAGCCTCAGGTTTTAACTTTTTACTCAAGAAAAGAATCGCATCTCTAAGTAAAATGACTTTACAATCTTCAATATCCCCAACAGCAAGTAACCCCGCAGCCATACGGATTGATTCTTCTACAGAATTTTTTCCAAAGGGTCCATCTTCACAAATTATTGCTACGGAATCTACCATCATTAATCACCCTCCAGGACCAAAAAAAATCACCTTATCTGAATCTGCCATCATAAGTGAAAGCCCTCCTAAACCTTCTTGATGTGCTCCTTCTATGAATTCTTCAGATTTAATACCGGTAAAACTTGTCCAAGTACTACAAGCTGCAAATTCAGTGTTATGATCTTTACAAAATGCTTCTAAACGTTGAGATAAATTACGTATAGAAGAATCTTTTATATTTCTTTCTTTGATATTATAAACTCCACTTCCATAAAAAAAGATCCCGGTAATTTGATGCCCCTTTTTAATGATAGCTTCTCCTAAATTAATTACCGTATCCATTGCTTCGTATTTATAAGGTTCTGCGCATACTACAAAACAAAATGAGACCATATTCATATCATTTCTAGATTAAATTAATTGATTGAAATTCTCTAAAAATTTTAATTCTTATGTTATAAAAAATTAAAAAATTAGTAAAAAAAATTGTATTAATTTAATAGCGTTTGATCATCCTTAGATATTAAAATCTTTCTCTAAATTTGCCAACTGCCTTCCTCATAAATTATTTCTCCATCAGCTAGGACTTTTGAACCTAGGAGCTTCATATCTTTCAAAATATCCCAATGAATAGCAGATATATTTTGAGAGCCTGCTTCTTGAAATCCTCCTCCAAGTGCACAATGTAAAGTTCCCCCCATTTTTTCATCAAATAACATATTTTTTGTGTATTTAGTTATTCCATAATTTGTTCCAATCCCTAATTCTCCCATTATATTAGCATTTTCAACTTTTAAAATTTCATCAAGTAAATCTTCTCCCTTATCAGCAGTAGCATTTATTACTTCTCCATTCTCAAATTCTAGAGATATATTTTCAACTTCCTTACCCAAATATAATCCTGGATACGTGAATTTAATTTGACCGTTTACTGAATCTTCAACTGGACTTGTAAAGATTTCACCTCCAGGTAAGTTTTGATCTCCCCATGAATTAAGCCACTTACGCCCTTCAACTGAAAGAGAGATGTCAGTATCTTTTCCAACGACTTTTATTTCCTTCACATTATTTAAGATATTAATTAGACGTTCTTGTTCATTTTTTAGTTTTTTCCATTCATCTATAGGATTTTCTTTATCTAAAAATAATGCCTTCTTTAAAAAATCAGTGTAAGAAAATAGATCCATTTTTGCTTCTTGTGCGAGAGATTGACAAGGATATGGAACAATATTCCATTTGAATTTTCCTTCTGTTTCTCTTTTTCGCATAATTTCTCTAAGTTTTTTTACTTCTTGAGAGCCTTGACGCATTATTATACGTTTAGGATCAATGTTTGCTAATCTTTGAGTATTGTATTCTGCTTTTATTTGAATTAATCGGTCAAACTCTTTCATAATCTGTTTATTAACATTATCTACATATTGTAATTGGTTGTCAGTGGCATATTTATAAAATAATGATTGGAGATCTTCTAAATCTATCATTGGAAAGGGATATCCCCCTACTTTTAATATTTCAACATATAATGCTTGGATTAAGTCTTTTGCTACATCGCTTGCCATAATCAAAACTCTGTGACCTTTTTGAACGGAGAGAGAGTAATGTATAACAATTTTTGCTAGGTTTTCATATAAACTATTAATCAGGAGTAACTACCTCTTTTTGTAAAACCTTCTGAAAGTTATTGTGGTTTAATTGCTTTCACTTTTATGCTAGTACTATCAATTTCTAACTGATCCAACTCTTTAACCTTTTCAACTTGATCTCCCAATGCTTCTTTAATGGAGTCATCATTAAGTAAAAATTCCGTTGTGGAGAAATTACTTTGGTCAATAATTTCTACATCTTTAAATCCTGCCTTTTTAATAGCTGCTATATATTCATCTTTCATAATAGCGCCACCTATACAGCTCACATAAGCTTGTACATTTTTTCTAACGACGTCGGGGAGTTCTTTTAGTAATACTATATCTGAAACCATTAACCTTCCTCCTGGTTTTAGTACACGGAATGCATCGCGAAAAACATTTTCTTTATTAGGAGCGAGATTAATTACACAATTAGATATAATTAGATCAATAGAATTATCAGCGACAGGTAGATGTTCAATTTCTCCGAGTCTAAATTCCACATTTTCATAGTTACCATTTTTTGCGTTTTCTCGAGCTCTATCTATCATAGCTGACGTCATATCTACTCCAATTACCTTTCCATTTTTTCCAACTTTCTTTGCAGCAATAAAACAATCTAAACCTCCACCCGAGCCTAAATCAAGAACAGTTTCACCTTCTTGAATTGAGGCATGAGCCGTAGGATTACCACAGCCAAGAGCTAGGTTTGCTCCATCAGGGATATTTTTTAAATCTTCTTCATCATAACCTAATTGAGCGCTATATTTTTTTAAAAATTCATCCATTTTATCAGCAGATATAGAAATTGCGCCACCACAGCTACTGGTGCTACAGGAACTTGATTGTGCTGAGGGTATCTCAGTAGAGGGACCACAACAACTTGAAGTTCTCGGTCGATTTGCTACTTTACCATATTCTTCTCTGACGATCATTCTTATTTTTTCTTCCTCAAGAGATTTTTCTTCTTCCATTTTTTTACCTCCTTTTTTATTACTTTTTTATACCTTTAAATAAGCAGTAGCCTAATGTTCCATTTAGGACTACTTCCCAAAATTTTCTTTGATTTTCAAGTGCTATGTGTACCGCATCTTGACCATACATTTTTGTAATTCTTTCAATTGTTGTTGCCAATTCCGATTTTGATAATACTTTTGTATAATGTTGTACGTCTCGATCTTTTCTAATTTTCCAGAACATTTCAGGTTTTGACCATTCATCAAATTCAGTTGTAATTTCACTGATTCCTGCTTTTTTCAACATTTCAACCCATTCATTATATTCTAGTGGAGTGGTTCCATATCGTTCTGAAATTTCACTTTTCTCAGTATTAGAAAGTTTTTTACGCCATGTTGATTCGTGAATTATAACCACACCATTAGGTTTTGTAACTCGTACCATCTCATCTAGTACTTTCTGTGAATCTTCAGGAATTCCTACAGCACATTCATTAATAACTACATCAAATGAATTAGTTTCAAATGGTAAATCCTGAGAATCACCAAGTTTGAAAGATGTTAGATTCTCAACACCTTCATTTTTTGCATTTTGGGTTGCTGATTGTATCATTTCTTCAGCGATATCCAATCCGGTTACATTTACACCAAAATTTTTGGCGTAAAAAATGGATTGGGTACCTCTTCCGCTTGAAACATCCAATACCTTCATTCCCGGCTTTAAGTCTGAAAGCTTAGCAGTACGTTGAGTTAGAGCCATTCCACCTGGGTGCAAGGCTTCTATACCACTTAATTCTATAATATCTTCAATTGTTGGTTTATATAACCCTTTTCTCTTCATTATCATTCCTTCTTATTTTCTTGGTTATTTTCTCGTCTTACTACAATTTTTAATACAGGTCCTAAAGCATCTTGCACCATTGGTTCCAATATATCTGCTTTCATTAAGATCAAGCAACAAGGTTTTTCTCCTGTTCCCACATTTATTATTGCAAATTTATCCCCTTCTTTTATATTTTCTTTTTCTCGGAGATCTTTCGGTAATAATATTTGCCCTTTTTTATCAACAGTCACAAGTGCTTCAACCTTACAGCATTGTGAATCTGTGGTTGATGGGTCACAAGCACAATTTTGATTATCTTGTCCGGACATATTTATTATAAGAATTTTTTTCTTTATAAACTTTTTCCTCATTTTCCCTATTTTCCTACTTATCCTACTTTTCGAATTTTATTTTAGACTTATTAAAATATCAAGTAGCAGGTTGAAGAAATATATAATAAAGAATATGAGTAAAATTGTAATATAAATCTGCAATTAAAAATGATTAGAATTGAAGAATTCACATGATATCTGTATTTGGAGAGATACTTCCGAGTGCAAAGAGTGCTCAATTAATGAAGTTCTAATCTGTCATTTTCATATTAAATACTTATTGAGTTTCATTTTCTTCTTTTTTATTTTTGCTATCACTTCTTTTATTGGTGTTATCCTATCCGGTTATGGTTGGTACTTATTAGGATGGCTTGGGTTTTGGTTGGTTTTTTTTGAAGTTTGGGAGATTCGAATTCTATGTAGTCATTGTCCTTTTTATGCTGAAGAAGGGAGAACCTTACATTGTATTGCTAATTATAGCAGCCTTAAACTCTGGAAATATCGTCCTGGGCCTATGAGTGTATCCGAAAAGATCCAATTGCTAATTGGTTTTATTATTCTTGTTGGTTATCCCTTAATTTTCTTGATATTAGGTAGTCAATTTATCTTATTAATAATATTAGTTATAGAGATTTTCGGTTTTTTTAGTTTTTTAATATTAAAAAGATGTGGGAGATGTGTTAATTTCTCTTGTCCTTTTAATCGAGTAAAAAAAGATTGTGTTGATACTTTTCTCAAAAACAATCCAATAATGAGAAAAGCTTGGGAAGAAAAAGGGTATAACATTTCAAATAATTATGTTCTTTCTTGATTTCTCAACCTACTTAGTAATAAATATTAAATTAAACTGAATTTTACTTAGATCATGTCTGAACCTAATCCCCTTAAATCAAAAGGATTTCACCCATATGGAGATTTAATCGGTTTTAAATTCACTAAACTGAAAAAGGGATATTCCCAATGTGTTTTACAGATTAATAAGAACCACTTTAATCCCCATAAAACCGTGCATGGAGCAGTTATGTATTCAATGGCCGATACAGGGATGGGCGGAGCATTATATTCTTTATTAGAAAAAGATGAATCATGCGCTACTGTAGAGATTAAAATTATATACTTTAAAGCCGTAAGAAGAGGGATAATTACTTGCGATACTAAGGTAATTCACAGAGGTAAATCTTTCGGAGTTCTTGAATCTGAGATTTACAATGAGGAAGCCTTGGTTTCAAAAGCTTATGGGACATTTTCAATTTTTAAGCTTGAGAAACCAAGAGAGTATTAATATAGTTATAATCTTAATATTTTGACTCCAAATTCAAATTGGAGTAAACTTTTTTATAATTTTTATATAAAATTCGTTAAGAAAAAAAAAGTGATAAGCAAGGTATGATAGAGAATAGTAATGCAATGAATGATACATTAAAAACAATTTTTAACCTAAGATCAATTCGTAATTTTTCTGAAAGGGAAATATCTAAATACAACTTAAACTTAATAATTAAAGCATCTATGCGAGCAGCGAATGCATCGGGAAGACAAAGTTATTCCATAATAGTTATTGATGAGAAAAATCTTTTAGAAAAATATTTTTATGTTGCAGATAAAGGATTACTTTTTTGTGTAGATTACAATCGGTTAATGGATACTGCAAAATATTTAAACCATAATTATGCATTGAATAATTTAAGATTCTTTGTAACAGGCGCTACAGATACAATTCTTGCTGCCCAAACAGCAGCGATTGCTGCAAAATCTCTTGGGATTGACTCGCTATTTACCAATAGCATTCATAGAGAAGAATTAGATATATTATTTGATGATTTCAACCTACCTAAGAAATATTGCTTTCCTTTAATCGCACTTTGTTTAGGTTATGCTTCCAGAGAACCTAATGTTTTGAAAGGCCGTTTAACTGGTTTAGGAGTGGTTCATTACAATAAATATCAACGATTAAATGAGAAAGAATTAGGAGATATTATACAAGAATATGATGATGAGAAAAATCATTTAGATCTTCCTAAAAAAGATTGGAGAGAAGCAGGTTTTAATCATTTTTTAGATTGGTTCTATACTGTATGGTCTCGAGAATTACCTGCAGAAAAGTTGAAGGAATTTCATTTAACTCTAAAGAATACTGGTTTTATAGATCCAGAATGGTATCATGAAAAATAAATAAGTTCTATATATTCTAAATAAAAACTTGGGGAAGAGAAATATGAAAGATAAAAAATGCCGAGTTGTTGAAGATTATAACTCTCCTTACACTGAACCACTCATAATTGCTAAAGGTGAAGTTTTAACAATTAGTGAAAAAGATAGTGAATGGTCTGGATGGATTTGGTGTACAACTAAAACTGGAAAAAGTCGTTGGGTCCCAGAAAATTATCTTGAAATAAAAGGTAGATTAGGGAAAATGAATCAAGATTACAATGCAACGGAATTATCTGTTAAAACTGGAGAAGAATTAATCATAAAAAAACAAGAAGCTGAATGGTTTTGGGTTGTTAATCAACAGGCTAAAAGTGGCTGGGTTCCAATTAAAAATGTTAAAGTCTTGTAATTATTTTTGATTATTGTTAGATTCACTTTAGTTTTAAGCTAATGTATCCTTTATGACTAAGGATTTCTTTCAGTAAAACTTTAAATGCTTTTTCTACATTTTCACCAGTTTTAGAAGAAGACTCAACATAGCCATATAAACCATGCAACTTCATTAAATCTATTGCCTCTTCCTTTGTACAAACTCTTTGATCTTTGAGATCTAGTTTGCTTCCAACTATTATAAAAGGTATATTCTTACATGTTTTTCTAAATTCTGGGAGCCAATTTATAATATTAATTAGACTTTCATAATTAGTAAGATCATACATAAAGATTCCTCCAGATGATCCTTGAGCATAAGAGTTAATTAAGAATTTAAACTTGTCTTCACCACCAAAATCCCATACTTGAAGTGTCAACTTGCCATTATTCGTTTCTAAGAGTTTGATGTGGATTGCTGCTCCTAGTGTTGATTTAATATTTTCAAGAAACGTGTTTGTGAGATAACGATTTATAAATGTTGTTTTTCCAACACCACTATCCCCGAAAACGCAAATCTTGTAGGTTAAATTTAGTTCTTTGTGATTAGATCCTTCCATTTCTAAATTACTCTAAACTTAGTTATGAATATCCATGAGTTTATTCCAGATAATAAACTTTTCTTATACCGTTATATATCGTTCTGTTAGTTTTGAAAGAAATATATCTTATAGTTAATATTAATCTGTATTTAAAAGTTTAGTTCTTTGAATTGATAAGTTATTTAGAATATAAAAATATCTTCCAGTGGGATGATTTTTTAATCAATTAACACTGTTTGAATTTCTTGGTTCTTTTTTAAATTCAAAAGTAATAACTGCAGTATCTTCAATACCTAATTTTTTACTAATCTTTCTAATATAGCTGATCCTCCTTTTTTTAATTATATCATTAATAATTACTGTAGGAACTAAAGATAATGTCAAATATAGAGGCATTCCTAACCATAAAATTAAGCTAGGAATATTAAAAGTATTTCCAGGTAATCCAAAATTAGCAACAAATTTGGTTATAAAGTCATTTACAACTAGAATATAAGTAATAATTGCCCCAATACCTGCATAACTTCTAAGAATCGTTTGAAACCATTCACCTATAGAACGTAAAACAAATGGTTCAGTTGAATTCTCTATTTTTTGTTTGTTTGAATAAATTATTCCTGAGTCATTCAAGAACCAAACTGATGAAAAGAACATTGTTGCCAATCCAAAAGTTAACATTAATAAAATTGCGTCAGCAAAAAATCTTGTTAACATAGGGATTCTAGAAACAGTATCAAAGATATTTGTTACATCTGCAGTTAATATGAATTCAATAATAGCAGGAGTAAAAAGTATAGAAGAAAGATTAATAGCCATTAATATTGGAAAGAAACTTTGAGAAAACAATGATAATTTTTCTGTTCTTTGTTCTACCTGAATTCCATAATACATTTTTGATCCAAAAAATTTCGTATGCAAGTATAAAATAATTGGACTTATAAGATAACCTCCAATAATTAACCCAATTAACGCAGAAAGAGGAAGAATAATAATGAAGATCATTCCAAGTTGTAAAAGAATATCATCTAAAGGTAAAAGACGAGTTAATGCTAGTGGAATCTCTGGTCTAAATAATACCTCTAAAACACTTATTAAAATTATCCAAAAAACGACATAAACAACAAATGCTATTATTAATTTTTTGTACTTTGAAAAATTCATAGAATTATCAATTCACTTAAATTTTAAGTAACTATATCCTCTATCATCAAGGATTTTACGTAATAAAACTCTAAATACTAATTCTACATTTTCTCCTGTTTTTGATGAACATTCAATATATTTATAGAATTTATATGATTTAATTATGCCTAACACTTCATTTTTTTGACAAACTCTTTGTTGTTTAAGGTCTAGTTTACTACCAACCATAATGAGAGGTATATATCTAACTGTCATCCCAAATTCTGGAAGCCATTCACTTAAAGCAAGTAAACTTTCATAATTAGTAAGATCAAACATAAAAATTCCTCCAACTGAACCCCGAGCATAAGATGATATCAGGAATTTAAACCTTTTTTGACCACCAAAATCCCATACTTGAAGTGTTATTTTTCCATTCTCTAACTCTAAGTATTTTACATGGATTGTTGCCCCAAGAGTCGCTAGTGTATTTTCATGAAATTCATTTGTGATATAACGATCTACCAATGTTGTCTTTCCAACACCTCTATCTCCGAAAATACTAATCTTGTATGTTAGTTTTCGCGCTTCTTTCCTAACTCCTTCCATTTTTAAATAACTGTTATTTTTTTTATGAATATTAATGTATTAGATCTTATACTATTAATTGTATTATAACAAATAAAATAAATTTAAATAGATTTCTTCGATTAATAAATTTAAAATAATATCCTTGAAGGTTTGTTGACCTATAACCTTTTGATTAATTGAGGGATTCAAAATTATAAAACGTATTTAAAGAACAGATCCAGAAATTAGATAATTATTTTTCACTTATCCCCCCCAATACTTGCTCCATTTTTTTTCGATATAGTTCAAAGGCTTCTCGACCTTTATTACTAAGTTTTAACATTGTTTGGGGTTTTTTACCCTTAAATCTTTTTTGAACATCAACATATCCAGCAGATTCGAGTTTACTTAAGTGAGAAGATAAATTTCCGTCAGTAAGTCTAGTTTGATTTCTCAAGAAAACGAAATCTGCGCTCTCAACGACATATAAATATGACATAATCATCAACCTAGCAGGCTCATGAATGATTTTATCAATATCACTGAGAGGTTGAATAATATCCTCCGATTCCGTCTTCTTTTTTGCCATTAAGCACCACCTATTTTGACAAAGTATACTTCCTTAAAAAGGAAATAAAATAAACTAAACCGATAAATACAATGACTCCTCCTAAAGGGCTAAAGACAATAATTATATCCAAAGGAACACCAATAATAGGAGTTAATAAGTCTGCTAAAAACAATCCCAATCCTATAGATAAGGCATAGTAATATAATCTTGTAAAATCTAAGAAATATGCTACAATACAAAATGGTATTGTAAAAACTCCAAATCCTAGAATTAGTGTTATAAGTAGAGGTTGGATATCTGCATAATTCAATATACCAGAAAGGGGTAAAATGAATAAAACTATGTTTAATATAAATACAACAAAAAGAAATATTTTTAATTTTAATAATTTTGACGTGCGTTTTGCTCCGAATTTAACATACCCTATCCGAGGCACTGTAATATATTTTTTTCCTAAGTAGAATATTAAAAATGCGATGGCACAAAAAACAATCGAAAAAGTAAGTGTATCCCAAAATTCAGGTAAATTGATAAACATACTAAATAATGGCCCTAATCCAATGTTCAAAACAAGCAGTCCAAGAAATATATCCCAGATACCATCTTCAAATGTTGACCTATAGGCTTTTTTCTCAAGTGATTTTAAATCAATATTTTCTGTCATATTTTAAGCCATCTCCTCTTTTGATAATGGATATTTTTTAAGAAATTGAATAAATATTGCCAATCCTATAATAAAAATAATACCCCCTACAGTCCCATATGATAAAAGCCATCGAATTCTATAATCAAAAAGATCATGAAATAGCTCATTGAGAAAAATTGCGAACCAAATAAGAATTCCAATAAGATATGATCTAGGATATTTCAGTAGATATGCTATTGTAGCGAAAAGAGGCATAATAAATAACCCTACAATTAAAATAAACAGAATCCCTTCAACATGTATCCCAGGGCCATTTCCAACGACCAATAATATAATAAAAATTATTTGAATTATAAATTGAGTAGAAGTAACTATTATTAATTTCCTTCTTATTGATTTAAGCGAAGGACCTAATTTTACAATACCTATTCTTGGTTGTATAACATATTTGAAAACAAAGAGAACAGCTAAACATGCTATAAAAACAAGTATCGCCGGCCATAAGAAATATCGATATGGTGAAGGTAAACTCTCACGGAAAATAGGCCCAAAAGCCATACCCCCCACTACAAAACCAATTATTATCTCAAAAAAACCATGTTGAGCAGTTTTAAGAATATTTTTTTCAATAAGTTTTAAATCTATTTTTTTACTCATATTTTATGTTCTCATCTCCTTAGGTATTTGATATTTTCGAATAAATTTTACTAAGGACAAAATCCCCTGGATAATTATTATGCTGCTTGTAATACTGAATGCTACAAGGGCATCAAAAGGTTCTTGGATAACAATAGACAATAAATCTGATAAAAAGAAACTTAAACCAACTAAAATAGCGATAAAATATAATCTAGTATACTGCAAAAAATATGCTGCAAAACATAATGGAACTGTTATAAACAATAATCCTATAATCAATCCCTCAATATAGACTGGAAAAATTAATCTCAAATCCGGGTTTACTAAACGGATTATAAAAAGAATTAAGAGAATAATTGAATTAATTGATAATACTATAACTGTTTTCAATTTCCGAGTCTTTTGTCGAAATCCAAATTTTACTGTCCCTAACCGAGGTTGGGTAATAAATTTTTTACCGATTAAAAATAAAATTAACCCAATTATCATAAGAATTATTGGTAATAAACTTCCAAAAGGTTCAGGTAATAGATCACCAAGAGTCATTCCTAAACCAATACTTAAAACCAATATACCAAAGTATATATCTAAGAGTCCATCTTCAAGAGTGGATCTCCATGTTTTCTTCTCAATTTCTTTTAAATCAATATTATTTGCTATCTTTTTCACCTCGATTTTAAATCTTAATAGACACTACTAAAGTAATTAATTCATAAGAACTCACTATTAACCTTGTTCATTTATTTCTCCTCCTTTGATTTATTTTTTTTTATTTCTTAATTGATAACTTAAAAAAAAAGAAGTTTAAAGAAATTCTTGGTTAATATTTACTCCAGTTTATTCAATTTTTTCATACCAAAATATAATAGTGGTAAGCTAACTCCGATATTGTAAAGAAATATGGGGCCTTGTATAATTAATCTCATAAATTCAACACTCTCTGGTCTAATGAAAATTAATAATCCGATTGGCATAAACATTAATGGTTGCAAAAGTAACATAGAAATCATCATATTTCCTTTCATGCTTGAATCTTTCTCCCCGAATGCAGGAGAAAGGCATTGAAGCCCCATAGCTTGACACATTGATATCTGTGCAAATAATAGAAATTCAATAAAGAAAATCACGATATTAAGAAGATCGATATTCGAGAATATTGTCAGCATTATGGTAATGAAAATCGCTAAGAAAATATTGAAGATTAACATCATTAGCAGATAAGAATATACAATTGCTTTTGTTCCCCTTGGAGAGCGCTTATATACCCAAATTAGATCCTTGGAATCAACAAATGCTAGATGTCCTATAATTATACTTCCAATTCCCCCTCCTATAGCAATTAATATGGTAGAGCTGAAGATGATCATAAAAGCATCATCAATCATGCTGGAAATAAACCAACTCATAAATCCTAAAAACCCTACTACATAAGCAACCCTTACAATATTTACTTTTTTCCTAAAAAATCTCTTTAACTGCATAACAATTAAACCACCCCATTTACGACCAGAAATTCTTCTTACTACCACATAAAAGGGATTCTCATGTTCGATGATTGTAATATTGCTCTTCTCGATACCTCCTTCTAAATTATAGAACGATTCAGCTTTTTTATAGGAAGAATACAGTGTAATAATTGGGATACCAACGGCTAATAGAATACTAATCCATATATTTAAAATGAATGCACTGAGTAATAAGGGATCTATAAAATACAAGATAATAGTTGAAAACCATAGAGAAGGATAAAAGACTAACCAGTTTTTTAATTCAGGATGTTCCAGCATATAGTTAAGGAGAAAAATAGTAGCATACATAATAACAACTAATAAAATTGTAAAAACCCATATCAAAGCTTTTCCTAAATCCCTTGCTTTTTCATTTTTAGAAATTTTATGTTCAATCCAACTTGAGATAATTGAGCCTAATAGATTAGCAAAATATACATAACCAAAAACGGTTCCATATATTATAATATATTGGATAGCAGTTAAATCGACGATAGGGTTTATCATCCCTACGATTATTGGAGCAAGGATTAAGACTGCTATTGAATATATCGGAGATTTGCCTAGAAATTCTCCTAAGAAAATATCATTTGCCTTAACTGGTGTTGCCAGCAATGTTTCTTTGGATGCGACTTCATTTTCCTTATATACATTGTTCAAAGGGTATATTACAAGTACTAAGAACAACATCATCATTAGAGATTCTATAATTAATGCAACCATAGGTTTGAATACATCAGAAAATTGATCTGCTAAAGTTGGCATAAACAAATCAAATAGAATGGGAGCAATTACCAATGCCCAAATGAATAGAAAAAAATATAAACTAATAAACAATAACTTCCTATGATTCCTGAAATTACTTGTTCTAGTTCTTATCTCATTCTTTGCTATTATTTTCCAAAGACTTCTTTTTTCTTGTACTAGAGGAAAGGATTTCTTTCTCTTAATATCATCCTCAGGTGATTCAAATATTTCTTTAGTTGTTATAGTGGTCATTTAAATTCTACCTCGATTTATATCTTTTTTCTTTGTTTCCTTTTTTTCTTACCAACTTCATTATTATTAGGATGGTCCTCTCTCCATCCAAGTAAGTCCTCAATATGGGAAGCTCCAGTGATTTTCAAATATGCTTCCTCTAAACTTTTAGCACCAACAGATTCAATTATTTCTTTTGGAGTACCCTCAATTTTTAGCTGACCATCAACTATGATACCAATGATATCACATAGTTCTTCAGCTGTATCAAGAAGATGGGTACAAATAAAAATTGTTTTATCTGCTTTCTTAGCGAGTTGAGATATCAAATCCTTTACCATCCTTGCTGCAGCAGGATCTAGATTCGAGGTGGGTTCATCCAAAAATAAAATTTCAGGATCTTGAATCAATGCCGCACATAAACAGACTTTTTGCTTCATTCCTCTTGAATAACTCTCTAAAAGATCATTTTCTCGACCATCCAAATTAAATAACTCAATCAATTCATTGATTCTTGCGAAAATAACATCTTTTTGCAAATAGTATAATTCTCCAATAAATTCTAAAAATTCTTTCGCTGTAAGCTTGGAATATAATCCAGGAGATTCTGGTAAAAAGCCACATATCATTTTAACTTTCTGGCTTTCATTTACGATATCATATCCTCCGACAGAAGCATTTCCTGAAGTTTTTGATATAATAGCATTAAGCATCCTTACAGTGGTTGTTTTTCCAGCACCATTTGGCCCTAATAAACCATA
The DNA here is from genome assembly GCA_048941605.1 of Promethearchaeota archaeon. GTDB lineage: Archaea > Asgardarchaeota > Lokiarchaeia > Sigyniarchaeales > SOKP01 > Loki-b32. Next base: position 27,394 of record JBHLNL010000020.1, read on the forward strand.
TGTTTTACCATAAGGAATATTTAATTTTAACTTATTAACAGCAAGAATATTGCCAAAACTTTTAGTAAGATCTTCAGTTACAATTGCGTGTGCTTTGCTCAAATTTTTTTACCTCCATTTTTTTTTTTTTAGTTTTAATTTTAAATTTAAATTAAGTGATTTTTTGATTCATAGTTAGTTCTAGTCCCTAACCAAATAAGTAGAACTAGAACTGAACCAAAACATATTAATAAAATAATAAAATACAATAAAACACTGTAAACGGCAATCTCTAAGTAAACAACCATAGTTTGAATCAATAAGGGAAAAAAAATACTAACTGTACCGATAACTAGAAAACCAATAGAACCAATTAATATGGGATTAGTTTGTTTTTCTCTTATAAGGATAACCCATTCTGCTTCTGGTTTTCTAAAGAATTGCCATAATCCAAAAATTAATATTCCAATTCCAGAAATGAAAATAGTCCAGTAAGCTATATTATATATAAGAGTTAATGTATTATTGGCAACCAGTATTACTAAAGGTCCTGAAAATGAAATGAAATTTATGATTCCATGAATTAATATTGGATATAATATATTTCGGGTAAGAACATAAATTAGCCCTAAAGACATCCCAATAATAAATACAGCTAATATATGCATTATAGTCCCTGTAGGATTAGCACTGATTAAATCATCTGGTAAATGTGCAAAAGCAAATAAAAGACTTGATAATAATATCGCGGGCGATGGACTCATTCCCCGTTTTTCTAACAACGGAATTAATAATCTACGATAGATTAATTCCTCATATACTGCTGCTCCAATCGTGAGTGGAAGATAATAAATTAAAATGTTTAAAGGATTAGCTAAATGTCCTGAATTTAATAGAATATTCGTATATCCACTTTGAGGTTTTAAATTAAATAATTCAAAAATATAAAATAATCCAAAATTAATACTCGCGGTTAGAGTAATAGTGCTACATATAAGAAGAATTGTTCTCAATGAATTGAAGAGCGTCAGTTGACGATATTCAGAATTCTTAGCTTTAAAAAAAGGAATTAGTACAAAATAGACTATAAAAGCACCTATAAGTTGAGAAAGAAACACTATTAATAGGTTTGTTATAATATAATCAAAGAGTAAATGAATTTCTGTGACTATAATAATTGATGAGACTAAAACAGATAAAAAATTTAATAATAATCCTCCAACTCCAACTACCATCGATGCTGTGAAGAAATTTAAAAATTTTCCATTTTTTTCTTTAATTAGAACCATTTTATGATTTCCTCGTGTATTTTCCTTTGAAATTTGCATTATTATTTTGATTTTTATTTTCATAAGAGACAATGAATATGAGAAAAACAATAAATTGGAATGATTCGATATCCAGGTTATAACTAATCCACCCAAGTCTTTCTCCAATAACTATAAATAGCTCTAATAAGGTAAAGATTATACCAACTATACATATCTCGCATTGAACATTATTCTCCAAATTAATTGCCCCGTAATTTATTTTCTCTATTATTTCCTTGATTAATATTGTTTTTTTCGAGTCGATATCTAATTAGATAACTAATATTCATAACTAAAGAAATCCCTATGAACATTCCTTCGAGAAAACTGATCAAGGGCAGATCTGGTAGGAGCATACCTATTATAAGAGATACTGCTAATGAGCTTGATCCAATTATAAACATAGACTCTTTCTTCATATTTAACCTAACCTAAATTGAACTAATTAATATAATTTAAATTTTCTTATTTATAGTCCTTAGAGACTTTCTTAAGTCTTAATAAAATTATATGAAAAAGAATATATAAAGCTTTGTAATGCAAAGTACTTTATGAATCTTAACTGCAAAAATGTATCTTTAAATGTTAATTATGTCAACACTTTAAATGATCTTGATGTATTAATGAATTTGATGAATTAAGGAAATATTTTGAAGAATTTTAAAAAGAAAATCCTATAAAGTGTGAGATATTAAATTTTTCTACATACTAATTCTCCTTTAGCAATAGGTACGATCAGAGCATCGACTCGTTCGTCGGCTAAGGCTTTATCTAACATTGGTTTTAAAGTTTCATAATGATTAATTGCATTATCAGCAACTAGAATTCCTCCTTTAATCATATTTGGAATGATGAGATCATAACAATCTTCATAAACTTCTTTTTCAGCATCTAAAAAGCAAAAAGATATATTTTTATAGTTTTGAATATAATCTCGCGCATCACCGTCTATTAATTCGACGATATCGTTTAAATTACTTAATGAAAAAGTCTCTCGAGCTAGTTTTACTTTTTCTTCTAAGATTTCAAATGTAATTAAATTATTTCCATTGATTTTACATGCAAGAGCTATCCATAGAGCAGAATAGCCAGCACTTGTACCGATTTCTATAAACGTTCCTTTTGGAGCACTAGCAGCAAGTAATGATAGAAATTTTCCAGTTTCAGGAGGAATTTGCCGAAGTCTCATCATTCTAGGTGTTCCATCTGTTCTATCTTTTGTATCTAATTCTTCTAAATATTTCATTCGATTTTTTATAGACTCAGGTATATCATGAAACATTATACATCAAAAATTCTGTTTCTTTTAAATAAATAATATCTAATTCCTAAAGAGATTAATTAAATCAATCTTTAATTAATACTTAATCTAATATTCTAATCATATTAAAAGAAGAGAAAAAATAAAAATACAATAAAATTCAATTTTAGATTTTTTTTATGGATAATGATTCTTTTAAATTCTCTGCTAAAGTACCTAATTTATGAGAAGTTGAAGAGATTTCTTCCATTGAAGCAGATTGTTGTTCTGCTGATGTGCTAATACCTTCCATATTACTAAAAGTTTCATTAATTTTACTGATTATTTGGTAAATTTTTTCATTTGTCTCTTTTACTGCTCTTTTTGAGCCCTCTGCTAATTTTCGAACTTCATCAGCAACAACAGCAAACCCCCTTCCATGTTCACCAGCTCTTCCAGCTTCTATACTGGCATTAAGTGCTAATAAATTTGTTTGATCAGATATAGATGTAATTATCTGTAAGACATTACCAATTTCACGAGTTGAATTCATGATTTCTTGAGACCTACTTGTCAATTCTTGAGTAGATGCTGCTATTTCTTCTGATGCAGCATTCACTTCACTTGCACTTGCAGCCAATTCAGTAGCCATATTTGCTGTATTTATACTGGCAGATGAAGCAGATTCTATCACATTAGTAAGTGTTTCATTTGAATCTATGATTCGTTTCTCTACAATAGCAACTATCCCCATTATAAGGTAAGTTGTTACCATAACAGCTCCAATGAAATCACTTAACTTTTGGGAATCATCTGATGGTGAGATCTCTGTAATCATAGCAACAATTATATTTAATAATCCATTTATCAAAGCTAAAAGAAAGAATGCATGTATTAATGATTTTTTCCTGAAAAAAAGTCGTATTAACATGCTTATACAGATAATCATTGCAAACATAAGCATGATGTAAAAAGAAAAAGATATAGGGACTACAGCAGCAGTAGACCCGTACTTTAAGAACTTTTTTGCTTTTGATTTTTCTTTAATAAATGTCTGATAATACTCTTTAACAACAGCATATATCAATATAAAAGTTCCAACCATAAAAAATATCATTGCTAAGGGACTTACTGCCAGACCTTCACTAGTACCAATTTCTAGAGCAACAAAAAAATACCCTATTGTATTAAATATTATTGCTATGTACCACGGAAGAAGTTCTTTTCTCTTTTTATAAGCTATTGTGAAAATTATAGCAGCAAATGACATTATAACAGCACAACCAACATACGGCACATTCATATTGCACACATTTCCTTTAAAAATAGATCAAAATTTTATAAAAATATGATCAAAGAATATAATTAATAGATTTGTGATAAAATTTGTATTTAAGTTTTGATTTTTACATAATTTTATTTGTTTATGTACAAAAATAGGGGGAAAAAAAAATTAAGCATTCAATTTTGTCATTTCTACAGCAATTTTCCATACTTGTTCAGCATATTCCTCATTATAAGATTCTTCAGAAGATTCTTTCGGTTGTCTATTTACAAAATACTTTCCAGTTATATCTTCTACTTCTGGAGAAGAAGCTAAATATATTGATGTCTGAGCACCTTCTTCTGGACTTTTGAAAAACTTTTTTGCGAACCATTGGCTAAATTTAGACTGATCTCGACCCAAATTAGTATTAACAACACCAGGGTGAAGTGCGTTGGCAGTTACTCCGGTTCCTTCTAATTTTCTACTTAATTCATATGTAAATAACACTTCTGCCAATTTTGAGGCTCCATATACTGAAAATAATCTGTATTTCTTGTTTTCACTCTGAAGATCATCAAAATCAATTTTAGCTCTTTTGTGTGCTGCCGAAGTGACATTAATAATTCGACTTGGCGCACTCTTTTTTAAAATGTCCAGCAGTAAATTTGTAAGGAGAAATGGTGCTAGAAAATGTATAACAAAATTCATTTCAAATCCATCAACTGATACAGCTCGTTTTTTAAGCATAATTCCAGCATTATTTATTAATACATGTAGATTCTGATATTTTTCTTTAAATTTTGTGACAAGCTTTCGGATTTGCTCTAGGGAAGATAAATCGCAAACTAATAAATCAATATTATTATTTCCTGTTAGATTTATTATTTCTTCCTTAACCTTTTCTCCACTATCTTTATTACGACAAACCATGACTATTGTAGCATTTAGTTTCGCTAAAC
>JBHLNL010000170.1:0-7406 GCA_048941605.1 Promethearchaeota archaeon
CTTCTTATTGACATTTTTTGTGGGATAAAAGCAGATGGAAAATCTGTAGAAGATATACAACAACACTTAAAAGTTTTAGAACAAACCTTCCATAAAGTTGATAAAAACAAATTTCCTAAAGGAACAACAAAAATTGCGAGTAAAAAAGCTTTTTATGTTTCTCTAACTCTAGGATTGATATATGAAAATGGACTTTCAGATGATAATGTTGAAACAATTCTCTCCTGTTGGCGAAAACAAGGACTTAAGAAGCCTACTCCGCGAGATATGTATAGCACTAGACCTTATGTTATTGATTTAGCAAATCAAAGAGCTTTTAGTCACAAAGGAATTCCTTTAAAAACTAATGCACCAGGACCTACTAAATTAGCAAGTGAAATTTTTGGATGAATTAAGAAATTCTTCAAATTGATAAGGGAGATATGACATATGGAAGATAAATATAAAAAGTATACTATTATATGTCCTATGGGGATTGGGCTTCTTATACTCCTTACAATATTGCTTTTACCACTGAATATTACAGGGCAATGGCAATGGTGGTTAATAATGGCTACAGTTATTCTTCCTATGTATATTGTAGGAGATTACCTTGATAAAAGAGTATTTAAAGTTAAAGGTTCTCTTGCAAAAATTAAAGAAAAAGGTGTTAGTCTAGCTGAAAAAAATCCAAATAATTTTATTAAATGCCCAAATTGTGGAATGTCTGTTAGAAAAGAAGCCGAATTCTGCAGTTATTGCGCTCAAAAAATGGATTAATATACAAATTATATCTTAAGATAAAATTCTAAAATCTAATTTTTTTTAAATATATTACACGTTAAAGATTTTTCCGCATGACATAATAATCCTTAAATTCTTTATAAATAGAAAATCCTTTCGACGTGTATAATGATACAGGACCTCGATAACTATGAGCGTCTGATAATTTATCTCCTTTTCTAGGGTATACCTCAATTAAATCATATCCTTTATCTATAAAGTCAGAACAGACATAATTCAATAGTTGCCTAGCTACACCTTGTTTTCTATGTGCTGGAGAAACAACAAAACAAATGAGAGAAGCGATTTTAGATGTTGATTTTTCTTCATATGGAATTTTTGCATAATTATCTTTTGAGTTAATATTACACCATCCTATCGGTTTATCATCAAAATAGGCAATAAATCCACTCATCTCTCCAGAAAGGATTAACTCTTTTGAAGCTTCTCTGTTTTCTTCAGCAGTTCTTTTAAAAAACTTCTCATTTGTTCCAGGAAAATGATAAAAATGACAGTAACAAGTAGCCCAATCTGGATTATCAGAAAAAGCAACCTTATCAAAAAAGTAAAGGAAATCTTCTAGGGTATCAGAATTTAAAGGCTTGATTTTAATATCCATTTATTGAGTCACCTAATATAAGGAAGCATGGAATGTAAATTAATATTTATCATCTATAGCAGAAAGCATAACAGTTAACTGATCGAAAATGTCTAAACGGAAATCAGTCCCAATTCTAAAAAATAAAAGATCTACTATTTTTTTACGAAGATATTCATCAACATTTAACTGTTCAATTATATCAGACCAATTAGTACCTTCTGATGATCTAATACCCACTAATATAACTCCATTTTCCTTTATATTTTCCACAATTTTAATTATAACTTTTTTCCAATCTGGGATATCTTGTTCTTTATTTCGTATATCGAAGATACAAAATACTCCTTCCGAACTTGAAATGTCCTCCGCAGCAGAATATTCATGTTGTTTTAATATTAAACCATTGTTATATTGAAAGACTTGTTCATCATCATAATCTCTTATCAATGATTTTTCTCCCAACTTTTTGATATTTGTCATTATTTGTAATCCAGGACTCCAATGTGAGCTTTCTGTAATGAAAGAGAGAGTTAAAACAATTTTTTTCTCTAATATAGATTTGACTATATCCAATAAAGCATCACCGCGTCTTTCTTCTTCGAGTTCTTTACTTTTCATGACATAATGATATGAAATTAAATTAAAAGCATCTTCCACGTTGTTTCCATTTAATGCACTTGTCTCGATATATGAAATCTTAATTTTTTCAACCTCAGATAGGTTATTTGCTAATTTCGCTCCTTCTTGGTAGAATATCTTTCTTTCTTCAGTTAAGTCGCTTTTATTTCCAACAATTACAATTGGAATATCCTCACCAGGTGTAAATAACTTTAGTTCTTTATACCAACCTTTTATGTTCTCAAAGGTTTCACGATTAGTTAAATCAAAAACTAAAAATGCGGCTTGAGTACCTAAGTAATAAGATTTTCTAAAGCGTTTGAAATATTTTTGAGCACCTATATCCCACAGAGTAACTCCAATTTCATTTCCAAAGAATTCAAATTCATGAGATAAGATATTAATTCCAATTGTCGCCCTGTAGTCCGTAGTGAATCTTTTTTCCACAAATCTTCGAATGATAGAAGTTTTCCCTACTTCATGATCTCCTAAAATAACAAATTTAAATCGATATTCTCCTCTAATTCCCATTTGCATTTGATAAAGTTGATTTTTTAATCTCTCAACATTACCTGCTTCATATTCAAAATTTGGGATTCTTACTTGAATTACATCATCTTCTTCAGCGGTAAGGATTTGTGCTGTCTTTTCTGCTAAAAAGAACCCGTAAGGAGAAATTCTTTCAATTGAAGCCATACTTTCTAAAATCAAGCTTAGAATTCTTTCTTCATCAACAGATATAAATAGAAGACGATGTTCTTCCGTGTCAAAACTAGCATTCCCAAATTTTTGAAATTCAAATTCATTACGCATCCTCTCTAAGATTGGATTTATAATAGAGGTTAATACAGATACGAGTTCCATATCGATATCTTTCCTTTTTTCACCGGCAATTATCAATCCTTCAGAGTCTGAAACAATAACAGATTCTACTTCTGTGTTAGATTCTAAAAACTTGTTGAACAATTCTCTAAAAAGCTTATTTTTTTGTACGGGCAATAATTTCTCAAACCTCGGTAATTATTATAAATTAATCTTAAAATTTTCAATATTATATTTATTTTCGGGATTTTTATTAATATTATTTATTAATAGCTAATGACAATCTCTCAAAGGGTTTATTTATAAGCGTGTTTATCGCAATCTTAAAGATATCTTATTGTATTTAACATAACCTTAAGCTGGTCATAGATTTCTAATCTATATTCAAGACCTAATTTGAAGAATAATAGTGAAACCATTTTCTCTTCGAGCAATTCGTTAACATTGAATTCTTCCATAATAGCTGACCAATCACTTCTATCTGAAACTCGAATTCCAATTAAAACGACCTTATTCTTAGTAATATTTTTTATGATTTTAGTAACAACATCTTTCCAATTAGGATCTATATGATCTTTATCACGGGCATCAAAAATGCAAAATACTCCATCAGAGTCATAAACTTCGAAATTGTGGTAAAGATAGTTTTTTAGGAGTACACCATTCGAGAATTTGTAAATTTTTTCTTCTCTGTCGTCCTTTAATTTCTCACAATCATTTAAATCATTGATTTCTGATAAAATTTGTAGCCCAGGACTCCAAAATTCATTTTCAGAAATTATAGTTAAGGTTAATAATGAATCTCGACTTTCTCCAATTACTTTTCTTTCCTTTAAGATTGAAGTGAGTTCTTCTAATAAATCTTCTTTAACTCTTTCCTCCTCATCTTCTTTACTTTTTGAAATATAATGATATGCGATTAATGTAAACGCATCTTCAACATTTTCTCCTGTAAGTGCACTAGTCTCAATATAGGATATTTTTAAGTTTGGTTTGTCTGATAATTCGTTTACTAATTTTACCCCATCTTCATAAGTTACAACTCTTTGGTCTTTTAGATCTGTTTTATTTCCTATAATAATAATAGGAATTCCTCTTCCTCCAATAAAATCCTCTAATTCTTTAAACCATTCCGTAACACTTTCAAACGATTTTAGATTTGTTAGATCAAAAACTATAAATGCTGCTTGGGTTCCTAAGTAATAAGTTTGCCTAAAACGCTTAAAATACATTTGTGCTCCAACATCCCATAAACTATAGACAATATTATTCCCGAAAAATTCAATAGAATGGGATAAAATATTCAATCCTATCGTTGCCCGATAATCATGTAAAAATTTATTTTCCACGAATCGTCTGACAAGGCTTGTTTTTCCCACTTCATGGTTTCCTATAATAACAAATTTAAACCTATACACCCCCCCTTGATCTAATCGCATTTGATAAATTTGGTTTTTTACTCTTTCAGAGTATGCAGTTTCATCCGTTTCATATTCGAAGTTAGGGATTGCTAACTGTATATTATCACCTTCAACCGCGTTAAGAATTTGTACGGATTTTTCGGCAAGAAGATACGCGTAGGGAGATGCTTTATCCACAGATGCCAAATTGTTTAATACTACACTAAGAGTCCTTTTTTCATCTAATGAAATAAACAATAACCTATAGAATTCTGTGTCAAAACTAGCAGTACCAAATTTCTTGAACATGAATTCATTTCGAATTCTTTCAATGATAGGATTAATAATGCTTGTTAAAACTGAGACTATTTCCATATCTACATTAGTTCTTTTTTCACCCGCAATAACTAAACCTTGTTGATCACTTACTATTACTGCTTCTACATCTTTATTGATTTCTAAGAACTGGTTAAATAATTCATTAAAAAGGTCTTTTCTATTTATTGACATGGATTTTTCTATCCTTGAATATCAAAATTAATGTAAAATTGTATTTACAGTTATAATAAAAATATGTATTTTTATATATTATTTTTAAGGAAGTTTCAACATCGATATTCTTAAAAATGGTTAGTATTTTGTATTTATTATATTAGATTTTTCATGTTCAAAATTTTTATAAAACATGGATAAGCCATTATGCCCTCATGTATAGTATGCCATTTGAATATTGAAGAAAATACTGATTCTCATTATGAATGTGATAATAGCCACCCTGTTCATAAACATTGTCTAGCTGAATGGTTAATGCATTCACAAAATTGTCCTTTATGTAATGACCCATACCCTCAAAGCTTAATTGATCAATTCAAGGATTATAAAGAGCAAAAAGAAAAAGAAAAACAGGATGCATTAGATAAGGAACTAAAGGAAGAGGCGATGCAAAAAGTGCAACAAGTTGCAAATAAAATAGTATTCTTAAAATTCATTGAAAGTATTGAAGGGTTAATAGAAGAGGAAAACTACAATGAGGCAATCGATAAGCTTTTGGATTCCTACAGTGAAACTTCAGTTGATGATAGTAATTTAAATATTCTTTTTTTATTGGGTAAAGCTAATTTTCTTAAAGGACGCTTAGATTTAGCTATTAATTTTTTATTTAAATTAGTAAAAATTCGATTTGATTATCCAGATGGTTTTTTATATTTAGGTAAGGCTTATGAAAAGCTTGGACTTCATGAAAAAGCAAAGTGGGCTTTTGATCGGATTAAAGAAAGTAAATGATTTTATTTTTTCTTATCCTATAATTATTATGAAACCCATATGTTTAACTATCGCGGGTTCAGATCCTACTTCTGGTGCCGGAATTCAAGCAGACATCAGGACATTTGATAGATGTGGAGTTCATCCCTTTTCTGTGATCACCGCAATTACATATCAAACAGCAACAAAATTTGTTGGATATAAATCTTTATCAGATGAATTGGATAATCAATTAGATACCATATTTACATCATATCCAATAAAATATTTGAAAATTGGAATGATCCCTGATGTTAAGGCTATTGGTATAATAGTAAATTATATCAAGAAATATAATTTGAATGTAGTATTAGATCCAGTCTCAGTATCGAGTGCTGGAGAAAGACTTTCTGCTGAAGGAATAGAGTTAGAGATTGAAAAAACATTATTTCCACTTGTAAGAGTTATTACACCTAATATCTCTGAAGCATTTTTTTATTCAAATAGTGACATCCAAGATCTAACGATTAGTGATATTGATAAACTAAAAGAAGCTGCTGAAGTAATACTCAATAAATTGTATATTAAAAACGATAGAGAAAAATTAGAAAAAGCAGTAATAATAAAGAGTGCTGGAGAAAATTCTGAGGAAATTTTTGATTTAGCTTTAATGAATAGAAAAATAGGGGATAAATTTGAGAAAAAATTTACATTATTTAAGAAAAACAAAGTAATTCTTAAAAAAAATGTTCATGGAACAGGCTGTGTATTTTCTTCTGCCATTGCAGCATTTTTAAGTAAGAGTTATTCAATAGAAGAAGCAATTGTTAAAGCAGAAGATTTTTTTAATGAAAATTTTCAAAATTTTATTCAAATGCCAGATGATGGCAACCTAATAGATTTAACAACCTCTGAAGAGCGTTTAAAGGTCATAAATCAAATAAAAGAAATTTATAATTTAATTTCTCAATCTAAGGAATTCAGTAAATTAATTCCTGAAGTGAGAACAAATATTTCGGGTTCACTTCCGAATGCTACTCGAAAGGAAGATGTTGCGGGAATAGAAGGAAGAATCACAATTGTTAATGGGTTTCCAAAAGCTTCTGGAGAAATTAAATTCGATGTGTCAGATCATACTGCTAGATTAATTCTTTCAGCAAAAGAGTTTGATAATTCTATTAATTTTGTTATGAATTTAAAATATAATCCAAATTGGATATCTCTCATTAAAGAAAATACAGATTTAGAATTAAAGGAAATCATTAGAGAGACACAACCAGAAGAAATTAAAAAGCAAGAATTTTCTACAATGCAATGGTTAATTAAAGAAAGTTCCATCCAATTTGGTAGAATTCCTGATATTATTTGGGATAAAGGGGCTATAGGTAAAGAACCGATGATAAGGTTATTTGGTAAGACAGCTAAGGATATAATAATAAAACTTAAGAAAATACTTGATGCCATATCTGAATAAATGGATTTTAGTTGACTCCATTTTTATAAGAAACTAAAACAAATTAAAATATATAATGATTAATCCTCTAAAAATTAAAGAAAAAATTAAAGATTTAGGAGCTGATCTTTGCGGTATTGCCTCAGTAGATCGATTCAAAGATGCTCCCCGTGGTTTCCACCCTCTAGATATATATAAAGATTGCAAATCTGTAATTGTTTTTGCTAGAAAGGTTCCATGGTCACCACTTTCAGCAACTAGTTATGTACCCTATTCTCATTTTAACACTATAGTTATTAATGAAGTAGATGCTTTAACATTGAAAATAGTAAGAATGTTTGAAGAATTAGATATAGGCTGTGTTCCTATACCTTCTGATGATCCCTATGAACATTGGGAACCTGAAAGAGCATATGGGAGAGCTATCTTATCATTAAGGCATGCAGGTTATCTAGCAGGATTAGGGGTATTAGGAAAAAATACGTTATTAATAAATGAGAAATATGGG
>JBHLNL010000171.1:0-7403 GCA_048941605.1 Promethearchaeota archaeon
ACAAACTTTTCTGATTCTGCTCCACTTAACCAATACATATTTATTCTATTTTCTCCGAAACCCCTGGAGTTTAAGATTCTATTTGCTAATTCAACATGTCTTTCGGCTGTAAAATTACCATTTTTAAATTGACATTCATTCTGTCGTCAACCTACAATCATGACACCATCAGCTCCCGCGCGAATACTGTATAGGATATGCCTAAGATCAACTCTACCAGTACATTTTACCTTTATGATTTTTACCGCAGACGTGTACTTTAATCGAGACACTCCTGCTAAATCAGCAGCACTATATCCTCACTTTAGGCAAGCAAAAACGATTATTTTATAGGTATTTTCCATATTTGCCTAATCACCTCCTAAAAGACCATCAATTTCAGCAAATAATTGGTGATCCCGATAATATCTGATATCAATTGCCTGAGTAGGGCAACATGTAGCACAAATCCCACATCCATCACAATTTATTTCATCAATAAACGCTCCAATCTCCTCTTCAATTCTAATGGCATTTTTAGGGCATTCTTTTTCACACCTTCTACATGAGATACAAAATTCAGTATCAACCTCAGCTGTAATAAGTTCAATATCGATTTCTCCAGGTGCTGTAAGCTCAGCTACTTTACTTGCTGCAGCTCTGGCTTGAGATACAGAATACGAAATATTTTTCGGTCCTTGAGCAAATCCAGCTATAAAAATACCTTTGGATTTAGTTTCTTGCGGTAATAAACCAAAATGCGATTCTGTAAGAAAACCGTATGTATTAGTATCAAGATTTAAAACATCCACAATTTGTTGAGTACCCTTAGAAGGAAGTGCAGCTGTAGATAAAACAACTAAATCAGCATCAATTTTTACGATCTTATCTGTTAATGATGAATATACACGCACTTTTACATTTTTTGTTTCAGGATCCTCGGAAATTTCACCTACTTTTCCTCTAATCATTTTAATACCAGCTTCTTTAGCTCGTTCATAATACTCTTCAAATCCTTTTTCTGGAGTTCTTATATCTATATAACATATTGTAATATTCGCATCAGGAAATTCTTCGAGTAATAACCTTCCATTTTTTAATGCAAGCATACAGCAAACCCCACTACAATAAGTTCGTTCAGTTTCCCGACTTCCAACACATTGTATGAAAACAATTTCTTTAGGTTTGTTATCATCTGAAATTCTGTGTACATGACCTTCAAGTGGTCCATTTGGTGCTAGAATCCGTTCTAATTGAACTTGAGTTATCACATTTTCGAATTCTCCATATCCATATTCGCCAAAAGGTTCATGAATGTCCCAACCGGTTGCTATAATGATTGTACCAACCTCAAGATTGACTTCTGTAGGTACTTGACTAAAATCAATGGCATCTAATTCACAAGCATCAACACAGGAAAAACATTCAATACAAGCATCTCTGTCTATATCATATAAAAATGGTACAGCTTGACCAAAAGGTATATCAATTGCTCTTCTTGCTCCCAAATGTTCATCAAAATAATTACTTGTGTATACTGGACAGACTTCAGCACATGCTCCACATCCATTACATTCATCTGTTGTATATCTTGGCAGCTTTTCAACTGTTACTGTATAATTACCAACATAGCCCTCTATTTTTTTTACTTCACTATAGCTTAATAATTCGATATTATCATTTCTATTGACTTCCAACATTTTAGGGCCACAAATTCATATAGCACAGTCATCTGTAGGAAAAGTTCTGTCTAACTGAGACATCCTTCCACCTATTGTAGTTTTACGCTCTACTAAATAAACCTTAATACCTTGATTTGCGAGATCAAGAGCTGCGTTCATTCCTCCAATTCCACCTCCTATTACTAATGTGGCTTTTGTAACAGGAACAGTCTTAATAGGAACTGGTTCCAATTGCTTTGCTCTCTCTATCCCTGCAAAAACTAATTTTTTTGCTTTCTTTGTAGCTTCTTCTTTGCTATCTGTGCACCAAGAACAATGTTCTCGGACGTTCACCATTTGGTAGTAGTAAGGGTTTAAATCAGTTTTAGCAATAGTACCACGATATATTACTTCATGTGTACGTGGTGTTCAGGCAGAAGCTACAATTCTATTTAAATTCTTTTCCTTGATATCTTCAATGATCTCATTTTGAGCATTATCAGTTCAGAGAAATGGATTCTTCTTTGAAATTATAATCTCATCTCCAAGACTTTTTACATACTCTACTAATTCATCACAATCTACTTTAGTTCTAATATTTACTCCTCATTGACAAGCATAGTATCCAATCCGATGATTTTCATTATCACTCATCTATTTTTACACATCCACCTCTAGCTTTTACATAATTGTATATTAATAAATTTCTTAGATTTTTATCGAATGTTTTTTAAGTTCCAATATTGATCTTTTTAGTAAGATCAATTTTAAATATTTTTTTTTAAAATTTATTCATTTTCAATATTTTTAATACTTTCTGTTAATCGATATAATCAATTATTTGTAAAGCGGTCACAACATCAAAACAATTTTGACCAGATTGAAGATATTTGACCATTTGATTTTGGAAAAAGTTAAAGAATGATATATTTGTGATCGATATTAGACATTTTGGTTCTGAAAATTCTATTTTTACGTTGAAAAAGAACTGAGTTACTAGTTCTCAAAAGAATAGTTTTAATATATTATAGTAATTAGGATAAAACATAAGTATCTTTCAAATAAAAGGGAACCCTATTAATTATAATCAATAGGATCAGGATTATTATTAATTAAAAATTCTTTATAATATTGAGATTTATTTAAAAGATATTTTCGAGCAATAGGTCTGATCATCATCATAAAAAATCGTGAAACAGCTACTTTTTTTCTTACTGCATTAAAATAATCATCGAGAGTATACCTTTGATAATTTAGAAGCGCTTGACTTTTATTGGTCGTCATAAACCCGCAATGAAAACCCCTATTTTGCCTGAAGGCTTCCTCAGGTAGTTGTTCAAAGCCAATTCCAAAAATCTCTAACATTTCATTAAGATATTCTCGAAATGATATTCGACATCTTTCTCCACCAGCAATATGCATGATATTCCCCCAAATCTCTTTATTTTCCACCGCATTAGCAAGGGCAAGACCAACATCCTTAGTATCACAAATTTCTATACATGTATCTAAGGGCATTTCAAACATTAATGGATCCATTTTTAGTTTATCTAGAGATACGATATATGTTAACCGAAAGATTGCCCAATCCAAACTTGAATTCTTGATTAGTTCCTCACATTTTATTTTTTGTTTGGCATATTCATCATCTGAATTAGGGTTTAGAGGATCTTTAGGTGATATTAAAGGATTTTCAAGTCGATCTCCATATACAGCAACTGAGGAAGTAAATATAAGTTTCGGTTTTTTGAGCTGATTCTCCATTGCTTTTATGATATTAGCGGTTCCTCCAACATTTACAGCTTCTGCAAATTTTGGTTTTTTATCAGCAAGGGGAGGAATAATAGCAGCAACGTGAACAACTATTTCTCTATCAGAGACAGCTTTTTCTACGTCCTTATAACTCCTTAAATCTCCCCAAACGATTTCTACATCTTTTTTATATTTATTAGCTAGCCTCTTGTTTCTCTTATTTTTAAGATCTAATATTCTTATGTCATACTTTCTATTGAGCATTTCTTTTAATGTACTCAATCCTACATTACCAAAAGCTCCTGTTAATAATACTTTCAAGCTTATTGACCTCTATATCTTAGAAGATTTAGAATTGAGATTCTAATTTCTTCATCTAAATATATTCTATTTTTGGATATGTCTTAGTCTGATATATCCAAACTCTATATATATAATAGTCTTCTCTTATTTAAATATATCGATATTGAATATATCTTGTTTTAATATATGCAACAATCAAAATGTGTAATGTGAAGCGTTAAGTTTTAACACTTTCAGAAGTTATATTAAAAGGATTTTTATCTTAACTGGATTGTAACTTTTTGATTCTTTGGTCAATATCATTAACAAAATTTTCTAGTTTACTGACTATTTTTGATAGAACAAGCTTTCTTTTTATGAGAATCTTAAGTTTTTCATCGTTAGATTTTCCAATTAAACTTGCATCATCAATTATATCTGGGCCAAATAGATCTTCGAAGTCATTAGGAAGTGATAAATTTGTAAGACCAATTGTAGACATGATCATAGAAAGTAGAGATTTCCGCATGTTTTGTTGTCTCTCAAGGAGTTTTTTTAATGTTTTTCTTCCTTTTTCAGTAATTTCATAAACTTTTTTCTCTCTTTTACCCTCCATCTCTGCCGTAAACTCAATCAGACCTTTTTCTGTCAATGATGAAAGATGTGGATATAATGAGGAGGCAGTTGGATTCCAAACTCCATACGTATCATCCGTAATAGTCTGCATTAAACTATAACCATGAGAGGGCCCTTTTTCCAAGGCTAATAATATCAATGTGCTTATGTGCCCTTTTTTCATTGATTGTTCAATTGCATCGGCAATAACATCAATTTTTTCACTATTTTTTTTACTCATATCAAATTAACCCCAACAAGTTCAAAATTAAAAATATCATTTAACGATATATCTAATGCTGTAATAAATATTAACTTTAGATTTTCTTTAAAAAAAGAGAAATTAAAAGAGAATTTTAATTTTTTATCTAGGAATTAATTCTGATTTCATTAAGACTGTGAGTGAAAGAGGTATTATCCAGATCAGTATCGAGAAGAGCAACATCCATTCCAGTAATTCAGTACCAAATATTAGATTTAGAATAGCAACAGATAATGGCCCAAGAATACCATAGATTCCAAGAATTTTTGGAATCTTAGTATTATATAATATTATTATCCAGCCCATAAAGAAGGCACCAAATGTAAAACCACCAAAAGCTAAATAGGACATAATACTATGTGGTCCTTGTCCTAAAACTTCTAGCCACTCATAATCGCGATCTGCACTAAAAATTCCTACTCCTATATAACCAAAATTACCAATAATACTAAATAAAAAGGCAAAACTACTTAATCGAAAACGCAATCGAGAGTAATGTTGTGTTCCTAATTTCTTTCTCTTCGGTAGTGGAGCAAGGAGTTTCTCCATATAGTAAGTCAATGGAATAGTCATAGCTCCCGCTACAATACATGCAATATCGTATAAAAATGGAGCAGGTGTATGATCAAATGAGCCAAGATCAGAAATCCAGTTATCCCAGATAGTATATCCATCTGGATCAAGTAATGCAGCCACGATAACTCCTATTATAAGCAATAAGATATAGCCAAACATAACACACATAGCACTAATTTTCACAACCTTAAAGTCTGTAGCAAAATCATATAATTTTGCTCTAAATTCATTTATTGATTCGCGTATTGTCATTTTACTATCAATTTTTTATATGATTAATCTTATTTGATTCAAGCGAATATAAATTTGACTATATTTTAAATTTATTTTTGTTTTAAGGGTAAAAAGGTTATTAATAATCACAAAAGGTTATGAAGAATTTTTATTTAAGTAAAAAATCAATTAAGATCTATTAGAGATTCGTAATTTTTTTTTGAAATAATTCAGTAATCAAATATTTTTGCTATTTTTGATAGGGTATTCTTTACTTTATGTTTATTCTGAGTAATATTTTTATAATTTGTGATCAATAATTGATAATTAAACAAGATAATAAGTTATTTTTTAAATAAAATCAGGTCAATACTCATTATAAATGTTAAAAACTAAAATTTCTCCACGTGAAATATATCAGAGAAGTGAGGAGTTCGGTTTAGAAAATTCCGCTAATATGTTAACTGAAATTATAGAAACAGATAAAGATACTAGTAAAAGGCAAGAGGCAATTAAATATTTAGGATTGGTAAGTAATACTTCAAGTAAATTAAAGAATGAATGTTTTGGAACATTTGAAAATCTTTTAATCTCTGATGATAAAAACGAGATTAAATGTGAGGCAGCAAAAGCTTTAGGACGAATAAAGGATGAAAAATCGTTAAAACCATTAAAATGGGTATTGGAACAGGACCCTGCTAATCATAACATAAAATTGTCAGTTTTGAAAGCATTGTATAAGACTAGATTTGAAGAGCCTGAGATAAAACTTTTTATAAATGAATTAGATAGCAAGTTTAATTCAATACGAGAATATGTGTCAATCCAACTATTAAGTTTACATCCTGAAAAACTAATAACTATACTATTAGATTCATTAAGAAATAAAAAGCTTTCAAAAGCTCACAGGGTTGAAATAATAAAATTAGTTGGTTATGAGATTTCGAGTATAAATGTCTCATTTGAAGATATAAGTTATATCAAAGTAAAACATCCTGAAATTTTATCAAATTTAGTACAGAATAAAATTGTTATATTAGAAATTATCACCCAAATCTTAAAAGAAGAAGATAATAGTTTAATGGAATCCATTATAACAATTCTAACAATATTAGGAAAGGAGATCGAAAAAGAGATTATTAAATTATTATTAATTGATGATTTTATTGTTAAAAAGAATGCTATTGTATTATGTGGAAGATTAAAACTTAAGGAAGCTGTAGATTTATTAATTTCTAATTTAGATAATATATATAATGAAGTAAGTGTAGCGGCAATTGAGGCATTAGGAGAGATCGGGGAATTAACAGCAGTTCCAGAACTCTTAGATGTTCTAGATATAGAGGATGTAAGTTTTGAATATACTGATTTAGATATGAAGCTATACATTTTAGATGCGATAAAAAGGATCTATCAAAATAATCAAGATAATTCTTACGAATATTTATACAATTCTTTAAAAAAAGAAAATAATACTGTTAGAGAAAGTGTCGCATTTCTCTTAGGTGAAATTGGAAATGAAGAATTTGTTGGTCCTTTAAGTGATTTACTAAAGGTTCGGAATTTGGATGTAAGAAAGAATACAATTATTGCCCTAGGCAAAATTGGCAGTATTACTCCTTTAGGAGATTTATTGAAAATTGTAGAAGATGAAAAAATTTATTGGCTTATAAAAAAGGTTGCGATTGATGCTATTTTTAATATATTTCAAAACAATTGGTATAGAGTAAAAGATACTAAGCAGGATAATTCAAGACAATTAAATAAATATATAGCGATTCTTACCGATATCCTAAGAACAAAAGAGAATGAAAATTATAAAGTAAAACTTAGTTTAATCAAATTACTGGAAAATTTCGCTGGAAAGCGTGCTCTTGAGACACTAATGAAAAGAGTAAATGATTTTCACAGAGTTGTAAGAATTCATGCTTCAAATGCTATCAAAAAAATTGAGGAAAGACTTGAATTAGAAAATTCTTAGCGCCTCTAACAATTTTAAAAAATTTTAAAATAATAAGCTTTCTTTACATACAAATATGGAAAACTTTACTTATTTTGGAAGC
>JBHLNL010000172.1:0-7400 GCA_048941605.1 Promethearchaeota archaeon
TAATTATTCATTCTCATAAATAAGTTTATGAATAATGTCTGGTGTTGTTATGAAAAAGGTTAGTGATGCAGATAAATTATATTATTTTGAAAAAAATTTCTTTACTATGGATGGACTATGGATGTTAGAAGTAGAGAAAGAAGTTGGATGGGAAGTTGCTCTAAGAATTGATAGAAATGTTTGGGTTAACCTCATGAAAATAATTTTTAGAAGAATTAAGAAATATCTGAATATTGAATCAAATAATTTAGATGATTTAGTTGAAATTATTACATTTCGATGGTCTATCGAGGGTTGGAAATATAGAGTTAACCGTATTTCTGAATCTGAAGTAATTATTGAAATAATTGAGTGTCCCTATAAGGCAATAATGGATAGAAATCCAAATCGGCAGGATAGAGTCCCCTTAATCTGTAAAAATATGTGCTTTCCTTTTTATAAAGCAGCATTTACAGAATTTAATCCAAAAATACTTTTTGAAAGAAATAAGTTTATGGGATTAGGGGATAATAATTGTGATTTTTGCTTTAAAATAATTGAAGAAAAGACACTCTGATTCAATTATTATAAATCGCTTCAAAATGTTTAATTTGATTCTTGGTTTTTGAAATAATTAAATCTCTCTCGCTTTCTGATATTGTATATAAATTAAATATAATATCATCAATTTCTCTTAGCAGTTGGTAGGTATTTGAATTAGCTATTCCATTATTCAAATTTAATGAATCTCTTATTGCATCCACTTTTTTAACAATTTCCATCTTGTTTCTATTATTAGGCTTTACAAAGGGCAAATGTCTAATCATATACTGATTTAAATTAATCGTGGTATCCTTCTGATTATTAATACCGTATATGCAATAAAACTGGATTAAAACCGAATTAAGTATTGCACACAAATATTTTAACTCATTAAGATCCTCATTAATTAATGAATAAATGGATGATGTAAAACAAATATTCTCTTCTGTATAAATTGCTTCAGGGATAATATTATTGTGTTTAATCAGCAATTTAGGCTTCCTATAATATTCATAATCATTGCCCTTTAAAATTAATGAATCAATTTCTTCAATATTAAGAGATTTATTCTTGTTATAAGAGTAATAACTGAAATCGTTTTTAGCGCTTAAAAAAGTACAGGATCCTTTAGTATCTTTTCTCAATCTTTTTTTTACTATCTTTAAACCTTTTTCTTCTTCCCCTCTTATCATTTTTGGAAAATCTACGGGATTTAAATAATTTAAATCTCCAAAATTTTCAATTTTTTCGATTAATAGAAATTCATTTTCGTTTGGTTTAATCCTAATCCGATTTAATTTAAATGTATCTAATCCACAATAAGGGCAACTCTTTTTAAAAGTATATACATATAATTTTTTAGATTTTATGTTTAACGGGCAGCTGGAATTAAAACAAATTCTTAAAGAATCCACGATTTGATTTGGATATTCTATAACCATTGTCTTGGGATAATCGTAAATAATTAGGCGAGGGATGACACTATTTGAAATTTTATTTTCATAAATTATTATTTGTACTTCATTAGTAGCTTTTTTGAATATTTTAGAGCCAATATCAAATATTTTAAGAATATTTGCTTGAGAGAGGAGATCACTTCTAAATTTGATATATCCCTGCCTTAGAAGAAAGCTTTTTGGGACTAAAAAACCGATTACTCCCTTACTCCATTTTAAAGCTTTTAGTAAAAAAGTGCAATAAATATCATTAAAAAAAATGTTTTCTTTGCTCAGGAATTCTTTATCTTTTTGATTTAAAATATTCCCATAGGGAGGATTACCAATTATTAGATCGAACTTCGGAAATTTTTTATTAATTATGCTATTTTGTATTCTCAAATTTGAATTTAAAATTGGCATTATACTTTCTAATTCTGCTTTATCCTCAATATTGTACCATCTTAGTAGTTTTAAAGTACACAATTTGATTGCTAGTCCATTAATATCAGACCCAAATAGATTTTCAAGAATTTTATTTTTAATTTGGATATTTGATAGGTGATTTTTTAACCTGGAAAGAGTATTATATATAATACTGGCAGCACTTAAGAGAAAACCACCTGAACCACATGCTGGATCGCAGATTGTAGCATTCAATAATAATTCTATTAGTTTATACTTTATTTCCTCATCAAACTTAGTAAGTTCATCTAAATCGGATAAAAGTATAGTATTATAAATCTGTAGATTTATATTCTTCTTAATTAAACAAAGTAATGCTTCTGTAACTATAAAATCTGATATAGTTCTATTTGTATAAAAAGTCCCTTCTGACTTTCGTTTTTGATACTTGCTTAAAAATAGTTCTTCAAAAATATCAATGTCAGGAAAAAGTCTATTTAATTGTTTTATATCTTTGGTCTTAATGGATCTATCAAATCTCCCAATAAAGTCTCTGAAATTTCTAAAATCTTTTTGTTCTTCCACTTTCTCCAATTATAAAATTCTTTTGTATATCATCTATAATTTACAATTTAAAATATTTTATTGTTTATGCGTTATTTTCTCTATATTTTTATAGTTAGATTACCTTAATATAATAGGAGACTATGACAAGTGATAAAGAGGAAGAAAAGGATTATTACGGAGTTGCTCCAATAAGTTCTATAGTAAAAAAAATGAAAAAGGAATATGACAGAGATAAAAAGGATTGGAGAGTTATAGGTTCAAATGATAAAGACGGTAACTTAGATACATTTATTACTAAAAAACCTAATGCTTATTGGTTAAAGTCAAAGCAATTAAGTCCTTATTCCGCTTTAAGTATGGGGACTATAGTTCGAAACTTAGATAAAGATATTGATGAAAAAGTCGGAAAAAAAATGTCTCCAAATGATATGTTGCGATTATTTGGAATGATTGTTCCCATCAAGAAAGATCAAAACGTAATAGCTACTGGTATTGAAAAGTATTCCCAAGAACATGGTAATTATTTAAAAAAAATAATAAATGAACGGGATCCGAATGTGGGATCCATATTAGGAAGGCGTGTTGATAAAGAATTCACTAAAAAGCATCCACAACGACGCGGATTATATATCTAATTAAAATTTCATACTTTTTCTTTTAATTTACTTAACTCGTCTTTATTTTTAATTATAAAATCAGTATTACCAGTGTATTTTGCAGTATTATTAATTAATTCTTCAATTACAGTTGCAATTAAATCAGAACCAGACTTTCCCGTACCCCCCGCAAATTCTTTTAATAAGGGTACTTTTAAATCCACAACGTAAAATGTAAGCCCTTTAGAAATCTCTTCCATCATTAATTGATAGGCAAAATCTGGGCTTTTCTCTCCTTTCATCAGTGGCTCATCTGGATCTTCAAAAGTATAAGAGACTTCAAGCCATTTATCACTAGATGTTGGTACCATACCATAGATGTAATCTTTCGTGTAAATCCATAATGCTATTCCATTGTCAAAAGAAGAATCTATAATTTTTTTAAATTCTTCACTCATTCTACATCAATATTTACATTCTTAATTTAGTTTATGCAAGAAGATTAAATTAAGCATATGTTTTTAATTTTGTAATTATAAAATTTTTATTATAATCTTTTCATTTAAGTTTATGCTAAAAAATGGATTTTAATAATATGTAATGTTAAAAAAGACTATGAGAGAGTTAGATTATAAAAAAACTATTCTTGAAATCCAAAAATGGATAAAAGAATATACAAGTTCAGCTAAAGTTAATGGAATTGTTGTAGGAATTAGTGGAGGAATTGATAGTGCTGTTACCACCACACTTTGCGTCAATGCATTAGGAAAGGAAAATGTAATTGGACTAGGATTACCATGTTCATCAGTTCCACGGGATTTAAATGATGCGAAAAAATTAGTTGATCAATTAGAGATTAAATTTATTGTGTTAGAATTAACAAGCATTTATAATCAATTTATCAACAATGCTACACTCTTATTAAAAACTAATCAAATAGCAACAGCAAATTTAAAACCTCGATTAAGAATGATGACACTCTATTTTGTTGGTCAGTCTTTAGGAAAATTCTTAATTGCTGGAACAAGTAATAGAACTGAATTAGCAATTGGCTATTTCACTAAGTATGGTGATGGAGGAGTCGATTTTGAACCAATAGGAGGTCTTTATAAATGTGAAGTAAGAGAGATTGCTAAAGTTTTAAAAATACCTAAAGAAATTATAAAAAAACCCCCAAGTGCGGGATTATGGGAAGGACAGACAGATGAAGATGAAATTGGTTTAACATATAATGTATTGGATGAGATAATATTCAGGATTGATAATAATTTAGATTTAACAGATTTAAACCAAGATGATGTAAATAAGGTAAAAGAAATGGTGAAATCAGCAAATCATAAGAATACAATGCCTCCTTATTTCAATATCGCTAAGTAATGAAACATATAGATAATTATAAACTTGCTATAACTCGTCTTATTTTATTAATTTTTGATGTGATACCATTTAACCTTTTTCTAAGCTCATCACTCTGATTTTTATATTCAAAATCATCAATATAACCAGTAGAATAACTCCTTTCTAATTCTTTAAAAGTCTTTTCTAATGAATATCGTTTGCCTTCAAGAGCAATTAATTCTTGATATAAAGAATCCTTATCAGTTGGTAATTCTTCTTCAGTTTCTGATTCAGATTTAGAGTAGCTGCTAATCTCAGGTTCAGTAAAACCAAAATCTACAAAGGGCATTGCATCAGCTTTATCTATCTCGTTTTTTTCTTCCTTTTTCTTTTTCTTAATATCCTTCTTCTTTTCTTTGATAATTTCTGAACTAAAGGTTTCATCTAATGTTGGTAATTTTTCAGTTGTTTTATCTCCAACAGAATTAAATACATTGAATAATTCAGCACCAGTAGAACGAATTTCATCTGCTTCAATTTCTTCTATACTCACTGAAGTAATTTTGGGTTTTGGTATAGTTACAGGTTTTTGGGTAATTTTAGATTCTTTAATAGCAAAGGGTATTTCTTTTTCTTTTTCTGAGGTTTCGACTTCTATAATCTCAGCAATTAATGTACTCTTCTTCGGTTTTTCAGGCATTTCAGTAAAATTAGGTACTTCTGGAGACTTCAATGGAGTTTCAGATTCTTCAAGTATATCTAAAATGGATTCTGAATCTTTAATTTCTGAAATCCTTTTTTGTTTTTGAGATTTAGTAAAGACTTCCTCTTTTTTTTCTTGTTTTCCTTCTAAAATGGAAGGCATATTCAATTTTTCTAATTCTTCTTCAATTTTCGATTGAACTTGTTCTATGGATTGAACTCCAATAGATTTATTAACTTTTTGTTCTTCAGGTCTAGTTGGAACTTTAATTTGAGGAGGTTGATCAGGTTTTTTAATAACAGGAATTTTAATTTTTGGCGGAGGTAATTTTACATCTTTCTTAGGAGTAATTTTTTTTATGACTTTAGTTTGAGAGACTTGCTGTAATGTTTCATCTTTTTTCTCTAATTCTGTCTTTAAAATGTCTATCTTTTGTTTTAAGTCATTAATTTCTCCTTTGAATTGTTCAGAAACCTTATTAACAATTTGGTTTATATCGAAACTTGCCGTTTCTAAATCTTCATGGAAGCGAGTAGTTGAAGACTCTTTTATTTCCTCTTTTGGTTGAAACTCAGGAAGTTCATCTGTAATGTTAATAATTTTTTCTACAAATTCTGGTAATTCTGATTCGATAAACCATAGTTCTAATGTATCCCAATTGTCTAATTTTTCTAAAGTATCTTCAAATAGGAGTAAATTTGATTCTACATTAAAAATTTTTATAGCTTTTAAAGTTTGAATTTGCTTAATTAATTTCTCTCTAGCAGCAATTTCATCATCCGGAGTTGGTTCTCCCTGCGTCAAATACAAATAAATATCTTTAATCTCTTGGATGATCGATTTAAACTTTTCTTCTTCACTCATGAAAGATTATGTAAATGAATTAATTTAATTATCTCTTAAAATATCTCTTTAAGTATTTAAAAACATTCCACTAATATATTTTTTTCCGCTACCAAAGGAGATTGATTCTTGAAAATTTAATTGAATTTACAATCTTAAAAGAAAATATTATTGAGGGTTAATAAAAAGTGATTAATTCTTTTTCTTTAAACTTACCATCCTCAATAATTAATGTATCGTCAAACCAAAGTGAAACTTCTTTCATAATGCCATCCACATGTCCATTTGAACTCCAATTTGCTCCAGTTTCTTCTGGATATGGATTACCAAAAGCAATATGAACCCCTGGAAATTTCTCATCTTGAAGGAGATTACCAATAAAGTTTTTTAAATAAGTATTTGTACCACAGGCAAATTCACCAACTCGATTAGCATTCTCATCTTGTCTCAGATATTGATTTAGTTCACTTAATAAATCATTGTTTTTACACTCAATTTTATCTATACTAGCTTTCGATTTTTTTATTGGTATAGTTATTGGAGTCTTTGATAAATCACCATATTTTTCACAGAAGAAATCACCTAATGTTCCATCAACAACCATTATACCCTCTATATTTTCTGGACATGTAAATGATTCACCTGCAGGTAAATTACCCCACATCCCCTTATACCATAACAATCCCGTGTCAGGAACCCATGCTATTTTTCTTGAAAAACTTACTTTTAGATCCGTGCCTTCAGGTGAGGTGACTTTAGCTGTTTTTGATTTTGAAGCAATTCCAGTGATTAAAAGTGTAAGTGATGCTATTTTATAATAATTTGCTTGCATTCCAGATTTCATAATAGTAGCTTCAATATTAGGCATGTGTATCTCTCTTCCATAGAGTTTAGCCATCGAAACTAACGGTGATCGAAATTTTTGTAATTCTCCAGGTTTGCTATTCGCAGCTAAATAAGTTACATTTGATTTTTTAATATCTTTCTTTATTTCTTTTGGCAAAAATAATAATGGTCTTTTTCCATAATCTTCTATAATGTGAAAATTAACTTGTTCTGCAATTTCTTCAGCAAATTTCTTAATAACATTGCCAATTTCTAATGTTTCTTTATCAGTTATAATAGTTGCTATCTCGTTTGACTTCAAACGTGAACACACTTCAACAATATTTCTTCCCGCATTTAAAATTAGCTCATCCATTTTTAACCCTTATTTTTGAAATTAGATTGAGATATTATAAAATAATAATAAAAATTGAAATTAAAACAAATCAATAAATCTTTTCAAAAAAATGATGTTATATCAAAGTTTTTTTCACTAAACTTTCATTGAAATACGACTCTGATTTACCTTTCCATTCCAATTTCAATGGACATTCATTATTCTTATTTCAAAAATTCTTGTACAATCTTTATAAATGCTTCAAAATTTTCTCGATGTATATGATGCCCTGCATTTTCGATAAATTCATATTTAGCATTACCAAATTC
>JBHLNL010000173.1:0-7335 GCA_048941605.1 Promethearchaeota archaeon
GTTCATTATAAAGGTTACCACATCTAATTCAAAAAAATTATATAATAATATAATTATAAGTATTAATTAAAATTCACTTTAGTAATTTTTTTGAATTATAAATAAAATTTAATATTATTGTCAATAACAAAATCCTCAGAAAATTAATGGATCCATATATTCTGGAAAATTTAGAATTTGGAAAATATCATGGTTTAGGAAATGATTATATAATTATTAATGACATTAAATGGGCAATTCCAGAGGAGAAGAAATCAGACCTAGCTCGTAAATTGTGCGAAATTCATTTTTCTATTGGAGCTGATGGATTAATCTTTGCTTGTAAATCTGAAGAAGCAGATATTAAAATGAGAATATTTAACAATGACGGATTAGAAGCAGAGATGTGTGGAAACGGGATAAGGTGTTTTTCAAAATATATTTATGAAAATGCTATTGTTCAAAAAGATGAGATTAAAATTGAAACCCTAAAAGGGATTATGATTGCTAAACTTAATATAGTAAATCATCAAGTGGCAAATGTTGAAATCGATATGGGTCCACCAATACTTAATTGTGAAGATATTCCTGTCCTATTAGAAAATACAGTAGATCGATGTGTTAATGAGCCATTGGTAATTTTAGACAGAATTTTTAATTTTACAGCGATTTCAATGGGGAATCCACACGCAGTTATATTTGTTGATGAAATTCTAAATGATGATGAATTAAATATGTATGGTGCGACAATAGAATCTCATGATCGCTTTCCAAATAAGGCAAATGTTGAATTTGTGCAAGCAATTTCCAAGGATGAGTGCATTGTGAGGGTATTTGAAAGAGGTGTAGGAATTACTAAATCATGTGGTACTGGAGCATGTGCAAGTGTTGTTGCTGGTTCTATATTGGGCATGTTTAATGAGGGAGTACCTATAATGGTACACAATGATGGTGGAGATTTAAAAATTACATATACAGGTAAATCAGTTTTCATGGAGGGTCCAGTCGTTAAAGTTTTTGATGGTATAATTGAGAAAATAAAGATTTAACAGTTTATGAGTTTATGAGTTATATAAATTGGTTGAAAAGGAAAGATTTGGAGTATAGAGATGGGATCTTGTATTTTGCTAATGTAAGCACTTTAGAAATTGCTGAAAGATTTGGTACTCCCATCTATGTTTTAAATGAAAAGATGATTCGAAAGAGATACAGAGAATTAAAGGACAATTTAAATTCAAAATATAAGAAAAATAAGATTTATTTTGCTGTGAAATCGAATACAAATTTATCAGTTTTAAAAATTTTAATTTCAGAAGGATCCAATTTTGATTGTTCCTCTGTAGGAGAGATACTTTCATGTTTAAAATCGGACATCCCCCCAGATCGAATTATATATACTGGAAATATGTTTACAAACGATGATCTCAAAATTGCGGTTAATAAAGATATTTTAGTTAACTTAGACAGCTATAGTCAATTAAAAAGATTAACAAATATTTATGAGACGATGGGGAAGGAAAAAACTCTTATTTCTTTTAGATTTAATCCTGAATTAGGAGCAGGCCATCACCCTCACACAATTACAGCAGGTAGAGAAGTGAAGTTTGGTATTTTGGAAAATAAAATTATTAAAGCATATTCAAAAGCAAAAGAGTTAGGTTTTAGAAAATTTGGAATTCACCAACATATTGGTTCTGGAATTATCTATGCTCAGGATTTTGAAAAACCGACTGAAAAGTTTTTACAAATAATTGAAAAAATAGTAGAGTTAATAGGGATTGAATTTGAATTTATAGATTTTGGAGGGGGCATTGGTATTCCATACCACCCTAATACACCGCCCATTGATTTAAATAAATATTGTGAAATAATAATTGATAATTTCAAGAAAATCATAGAAAAAGGAAATATAGGGGAACCATTCCTCTATATTGAACCAGGACGATACATATCCGGTGAATCAAGTATAATTTTGACACAGATTAACACAATAAAAGATAATGGTTTTAAATTATTTGCTGGAATTGATGCTGGTTTTAACACTTTAATTCGCCCAACTCTGTATGGATCATATCATCATATAATTACTTGTAATGAAAAAAGTAAAGAAAAAACTTTAATATATGATATTGCGGGACCTATTTGTGAATCGGGTGATATTCTCGGTAAAGAGAGAGAATTACCAGAATTGGGAGAAGGAAATTATCTTGCAATATTAGATGCAGGTGCATATGGTTTTACTATGAGTAGCTCTTATAATTCAAGACCAAGACCTGCAGAACTCTTAATAAATGAGGGAAATATTTATAGAATTCGTAGTAGAGAAACATATGCCGATTTAGTAAGTCATCAAATAGTTCCAGACCATTTAAAATGATAATCTTTATCGGAGTGAAAACACAAAAATAAAAATCTGAGACTATTATTTATATCTTGAGATAAAATTATAAAAAGTGGGATTATTAGGGCTTGGATACCCCTTAATATTCTCGATGAAGTGTTGGCATTATGAAATCAATAAATAGTTCTTGAACTAAGAAGATTAATGATAATACTGATCTGCACTGATCTTTTTTATAATTTTATCTTACCTTTAAAATATTTTATCAGAAAATTACTACTCATAAACCAAGAACCTCGCTTGTAGAGTTAATTTTATTTTCTTTTGCCTTCGCTATAAATTTTATTGCTTTAATAGCACCCTCAGCAAAATATTCTCCACTGTGAGCCCGATGTTTTAATTCAATTCTCTCTTCTAAGTTTCAATAGGGTCTGTTTGTAAACCCTATTGATATGAAAATTATTGAAAAAAAAGCTGTGTATAAAAAATAATAAGCTATAAAGAATATTGAAAATTAATTGGATGCTAAAAATGTATAAATTGATCTATAAAAGGAGAAGAAAAAATGAAAGTAGGAAATTTCTCTGAGGAAGATGTGTATAGATTAGCAAGAAAAGCATATAATGAAGGAAAGGCACGCTTTAAAATTATACCTGATAAATGCGTTCTATTAGTTATTGATATGCAAAATGAATTTGTAAAACCTCATTGGTCACCTGATTGGGTGCCAGAAGCAACTAGACAAGTTCCTCGTATCAAGAGGTTAATCGAACACTGCAGGAAAAAAAATATCCCTGTAATTTTTACGGTCTATTCAAAAACCCATAACTATTTAGACCGTCCCAAAACGGGAGAATTTATGCCTGGACGATATTCAGAGCTAGATATTGATTTTTCACAATTTTATGTGGAAGGCCAAGTTTGGCATGAACTTGCCCCTAAAATGGGGGAAATAGTAATTAAAAAGCCATCCTATGGAGCATTTTACGATACACCTTTAGAAACAATTCTGAGAAATATTGAAAAAGATACGGTAATAATAAGTGGAACTTTAACGAATTTCTGTTGTGGCGTTACTGCACGGCAAGCATATGAAAGGAGCTTTAAAGTAATATTCGGAAGTGATGTTACATCTACCGATGATCCTGAAATGCAAGAACCTGAATTGAAGGTATTAAGGAAAGGCTTTGCAAAAGTTTTGACTTCTAACGAAATTATTAAAGCTTTAGATTAATCTGCATAATTCACAAATAACCAAACTAACAAAAATAAAAGCAGATTAAAATTCACACTTTTAATGAAGTGTTGACACTATGAAATCTAATTGTAGTTCAACAGCTAATAAGATTGATGATAATACTGATCTGCACTGATCTTTCTTACAATTTTATCTTACCTATAAGATCTTTTCTCAGAATACTAATACTTATAAACCAAGAACTTGACTTGTAGAGTAAATTTTATTTTCTTTTGCTTTTGAAACAAATTTTATTGCTTTAATAGCACCCTCAGCAAAACATTCTCGACTGTGAGCCTGATGTTTTAATTCAATTCTTTCTCCGGGACCAGCATATAAAATAGTATGATCTCCAACAATATCCCCCCCTCTTATAGAATGAATTCCTATTTCATTTATAGCTCCAACTGAGCGCTTATTTGGACCTCTACTGCGACCAAATTTAGCTGTTTTTTCAAAATCGGAACCAAGAGTATTACTTATTACTTGTCCTATTTTTAAAGCAGTACCACTAGGCGCATCTATTTTTCTATGATGGTGTGCTTCTATTATTTCAATATCCCAATCATTTAAATAATTCGTCAATAAGAATGCCAACTTAAAGACGACATTAACTCCAGTAGCCATATTAGGCGATATAACTGCAGGTGCTTTATTTTTTTTTACCAATCCTTCAAATCTAGTTAAAAATCCTTCAGATAATCCAGTAGTACCAATTACACATCGTAGGCCATTCTCAACACATATTAAACAATTTTTTTCAGTAGCATGTGCCACTGTAAAATCTACGACTACATCTGGATGAGTTTCATTAATAATTTCTTGTAAATTCTTCACTTCATTTATCTTTATCTTATTCGGATCATCTACACCTATTAAAGAACCTAAATCATCTCCTATATGTGTGATATCACATGCTGCAACTACACTTATTTCTGGATCTATTAAAGCTAATTTGCTTATTAACCTACTAGTTGTACCGGTTGGTCCTAAAATTAATATTTTAATCATTGTTGCATTTATCTCCTTTAATTAAATTAAATTCAGTTCTTTTAATGTATTTATTATTTTCTTTTGATTTTCCTCTATGGGGGGCGTAAGTGGTAAACGCATCCTTTTATTCATTAACCCCATAATATCAGCTGCGAATTTCACTGGTCCCGGATTACTTTCAATAAATAAAATTTTAAATAACTCATAGAGCTCTAAATGCAATTTTCTTGCTTTATCCCATTCATTATTGAGCATACTAGTTGTAAATTCAACCATTCTAGATGGAATAATATTTGAGGCAACACTAATTACTCCTTTTCCCCCAAGAGCCATAATATGAAAAGTCATACCATCATCACCACTTAACACTATAAAATCACTTGGAGTTGTTTTAATGATTTTTGTAATTTGATCGATATTACCGCTTGCACATTTTATACCTATTATATTTTCTTTTGAATTTGCTAATTTAGTTACGGTTTCAGGTTCTAAATTTGTGCCAGTACGGCTTGGAACATTATACAAAATTATTGGTAGAGACACAGAATCCGCAATAGCTGAAAAATGGTCTATTAAAGAATGTTGAACTGGTTTATTGTAATAGGGTACTACTAATAGGATTCCATCTACACCCGCCTTTTCAGCATACTTGGATAAAGATATGGCCTCTTTAGTTGAGTTACTTCCTGTTCCAGCTAATACAAATGGATTTTTTCCACTTTTTCTAGCCTCATCAACAGTAATATCTATTGCTTTTTGATGTTCTTCATGACTCATTGTTGGACTCTCTCCAGTGGTCCCCATAGTTAATAATTGACAGCCATTTTCAGTTTGAAATCGAATGAATTCTCTAAATTTTTCTTCATCTAATGAAAGATCTTCTTTAAATGGTGTAATCATAGCAGTAATTACATTTTTTAGTTTATCCACCTTAGACATAAGAATCATCCTTAAGTTATTTTAACCCCTCAATTAAAACATTAATTAGTAAGTTTCCTATATAAGACTTTTTAATAACTTTGTATTTTTCTAAGATAGATTTGAAAATTTTATAAATTATCCATATTTAAAGAAAAAAAAGATATTATAAGAAAAAGACTTTTTAATTCAAACTGGATTTTGAGAAGAAATGAAAATAAATCTCTTAGATAAGTTTTGTGGTTGTTTATTAGGAGTAGCGATAGGAGATACATTAGGACATCCTTTTGAAGGAAAACTTCGCTCTCAGATATTTTCATATTTTGAAAATTTTGAAGAATTTCTAAATTCTAATTCAGATTTATTTAGAACATATACTGATGACACACAGTTAACACTACACCTCACTAAGGCTATCATTCAAGGTAATGGTTTTAAGATGGATTATGTCATCAGAGAATTCATAAATTGGTTAGATGATCCTCCTATTGGACCTGGTTATGGATGCATTTCTTCTATTCGTAAGTTAAAATATGGGGTGGAGTGGGAACATGCTGCTTCAAATTCTGGTGGGAATGGTACTACGATGAGGATTGCTCCAATTGGACTATTATACTGTAAAGATCCTAAAGCAATGAAAACCGCTGCCATAAAATCTAGTATAATTACACACTCTCACTCAGCAGCTTCTGCTGGAGCAATTGTTATTGCCCGTGCCATTGCTTATCTAATTGATAAAAAACCAGAAAATGGCTTTTCTATTGATGAATTTTTTAATATTATAATTAGTTCAATTTCAAACTCTAAAGATGACATTTGGAATGAATTCATTGAACTTCTATATAAATTGAAATCAAATTTAAATATCCCACTTGAATCTGGATTGATAAAATTTTCTCAAGCTGGTGTTAAATCACCTTATTTTATTGAAGAGTATTTAGGTCAAGCTTTTGTGCATCCATATACTATTAGCACAGTAATTTGTACGATTTTCATATTTTTAAAAAATTTAACTTCTTTTAAAGACTGTGTTCTCAAGCTTGCCACAGCCGGAGGAGATAGTGATACTGTAGGAGCAATTGGGGGAAGTTTGGCAGGCGCTTATTTCGGTATGGAAAATATCCCTCCTAAATTAATAAAAGTAGTGAAAAATCACAAGAAAATAATAAAAATCAGTGAAGAACTCTATAATGTATTTGAAAAAAGATTTTTAACAGGAGTTATTTAATTTTATCAAAGTAATCCTGTAATTTTTTCAAGCAAGCACCACAGAACTTGGGAGGTTTTTCATCTGTATCAAATAGAGAATTCGAGAATCGCATAATACAGAATTTGTCGCAATGTCTCAAATTAAAAGTGTGTCCAAGCTCATGAATAGCTTCTTTAAGAACCCTCAATTCAAAAATCTTTTTATTCTCAGTCCTTCTATAGAATTTTTCTCTAAGTCTGGTGATAGAAATCAAAGCACCAACTGATTCTTTACTAATATTACCTTTCGGGCTCATTGCTAACCCAAATGCAAAATTTAATGAACTGGTAAATATATCTTCATCTATAACACCTAAAATTCGAAAAGATCGTTTATTCAATTCATAATTAATAATCCTGTTCAATATCTTAGAAGCATTATACTGTCGTTTATTTGTATTATATTCTGAAGACTCTAAGGGTATTATTTCTTGTAAGGGATCAATAGATAATTTGAAATTACTAAAACTTAATTCCAATTCTTTTTTTAATTTATCTAAAATAGACTGATCTACTTGACCTATCCTTAATAAACTGATATTTTTTTTCATTTTAATTATGTAATAAGAGGAATCAATTCAATAAAAGAATGCCAATTCGATTTTTAAAAAAACAATGG
>JBHLNL010000174.1:0-7199 GCA_048941605.1 Promethearchaeota archaeon
AAGAATTAGGGCCATTACAGACTATTTGAAAACTCATATTTATTAGAAGCGAATTTAAATTAAAATCATTTTTCCTTTCTATTTTTCTAATTTTCTATAGGATTTTATTTAAAAGCATAAAGAGAGTCATTTTCTAATACTTCTCACTTGGTTCGAACTTACCCAAAAGTTCTGCAGTAGAAACTATAAATCGAAGCTTGTCTATATTATATTTAACTAGTGAATGAAAAAAAGAGGTACACAAAAATGAAAGTTAAAGTAAAAACTGATATGAGTTATATTGAATTTTTAGGAATGATTCAAGAAATTACTAGAAGTTCAAGCTCTTTTCAAAATAAAGTAATAAAACGAGTTTATGAGAATTTTGATTTATGCCAATTTAAAAATAAGTTGGAGAAGCAAATTGAGATTTTTGACAAATTACTTTCTGATAATAAATAAATATTTAAAAAAAAAATATAGATGAGAGGTGGTATATTAGAATGTATGCTTTAGGAATAATACTAGCATTAATATTTTTGATAATTAAAGCCTTTGTTTAGATGGTATATGAATAACCTCCTCGTAGAAATAACTACATGGAGGTTAGGATTATCTTTTTTTTTCTTAATAATTTTTAATTTAATAATAGGATATTTAGGTTGAGATGTTTGTAATTTATAAATTGAGAGTTTTTATAAGTCGATCAATAACATCAGGAAGTTCATTCATATTTTCGACATAAAATGGAAATTGAGGTTTATGCTCCCCAGTTATGCAAGCTTGGATGACATTAGCTCTCGATTTTAATGCATTCTCAATAAACTCGGGTTGATCTTCAATTATAATATAAAGTATTATAATAGTGATATTGTAGTAATATTAAAATATAAATAAATGTTAAAAATAATCATCTGTTATAATTAACCGAACGAGAAATTTTAAGCGAAATTTATAACAATTATTAATAGAAATTTCAAATCAGTTTGACAAATGAAACTCTCGATAATTATACCAGTCTATAATGAAATTAACACAATAGATATATTATTAAAAAGAGTTTTAAATACTGATCTTGATAATATAGAGAAAGAAATTATAATTATTGAAAGTGGATCTACTGATGGAACGCATGAATATGTAAAACAACTAAAAAATCCTAAAATAAAGACAATATTCGAAGATAAACCGATAGGAAAGGGTCACGCTTTAAAAGCAGGATTCAGAGTTGCCACAGGTGATATAATTTTAATACAAGATGCAGATTTAGAGTATGACCCGAAAGATTATCTAGAATTATTACAACCTATTCTTGAAAATAAAACACACTTTGTCTTAGGTTCTCGGTATTTAGGAAAGAATACATGGAAAATCAGAATATTAAACAAGTCAGTGTGGTATGCAAATTTATTGAATATTGGCAGTTTATTTATTAACTGGTTATTATACAAACTGTATCACATAAAATTAACAGACCCTCTTACAATGTTTAAAGTTTTTAAAAGAAAATGTATAAGAGGAATAAAGTTTATAGCAGATTCGTTTTCATTGGATATGGAGATTGTAATACGGCTAATTAAACAAGGATTTCTTCCTTTAGAAGTCCCAGTATCTTACAATGCTAGAACAACAGAAGAAGGTAAAAAGATAAAAGTATTTAGAGATGGTTTTTTAATGTTAGCAACTATTATTAAACATAAATTTGTAAGATAGTGATGCTTCTAACTCTTTTTTATTAAATTTATTATAATTTTTTTGAAATCGGTTATGATTTTTGTCCAATTGTACTTTTCCTTAACTAATTTATATCCTTTTTGGCCTATTTTTTTTAAATTTTCTTTTTGAGGAATTAGTTCTCCAATCATCCTAATTAAATCCTCTTGATTTTTAGCAAAAATTAGATCACTTTCTCTTTTCAATTCATATACTACCACTGGTAAACTGTTAGTTAAAACGGGTTTTTTCATTGCCATATACTCTAATATTTTTATTGGAAGAATTTCCTTTGTAATATTATTGATTGCAAAACTGAGAAGACATAAATCAGCCAGTTCAACATATTCCTTGATTTCTTTATAAGGTATTTTTCCTGTAAGAATTACCCAATTTGCTTTTATTTTTTTGATATAATTCTGTAAAAATTTATAAATACCTCCATCTCCTAAGATTAAAAATTTGAGATTTAAATCTTTTAGATTAACTTTTGTGTTATAATAATCTATTATTTCCTTTAAACCGGCAAATTCATATAAATAACCCATAAAGAAAATGACAAAATCTTCATTGTTAATTGAATACTTAGCTTTTAGTAATTCAATTTTTTTTTTATCTATCACAGAGTTTTGTAAAGAAATACCATCTGGTAAAATTGAGACATCTTCAGGTGAAATTCCTTCATTTATTAAATATTTATATTGATATTTAGTATGCGCTAAGACTTTATCTGAATGCTTTAAGGTAAAACGAGTAACAAGTCTAGCTATCTTTTTAACATATGGTATTGGAACAAGTTCATGTAAAATATCAATATAAAAAAAGAGAAAAGGAATTTTGAATAGTTTAGCTAATAATAGACCAATAAATCCATTAGTTATGTAGAAATTAACAATAATATCAGGTCTATCCTTTCTGATAATTCTCAAAATTTCGAAGAAATTTGTAATTAAGGATGAAATTTTTCTTAAATAAGGAATTTTTAAATAAGCGGTTCGAATAACTTTAATATGAGAATCCTTTGATACTCGGTGAATATTATCAAAAACTTGCTTTTTTACTAAAAATGATCTAAAATGTTGAATATGTTCAATATCATAATCAATCACGGAAATTGAAATAGAAGCATTTTCTGAGAGCCTTTCAAAAATATGATGTTGAGTGTGTGGACCTCTAGTGAGCCAATCTGTTTCCTGTATGACAAGAATATTCATTAAGAAATGATAATAAAATGTATTTTAGTCGTAAATAAATAATTTTAAAATATCAAACAATTTAAAATTTGACTAAGATGTCATGTGAGAATTCATATAATATTTCATTTCTTCTAAAGTATCTTCCATCTGTAATATGATTTCTTGGTTTTTCATGATTTCACGGATGTTTTTTGCCATCCATTCCATTTGAAGCGGATTTATGGAATTGTTATAAGCGGAATGGAATAATTCGGGATTTCCTAGTCTTCTAATATAGTCGAATACAATTCTTATCACGAATTCGGAAGAGGTTTGGAAGTTCTCTTTATTAGCAAAATGTTTAATTTGCTTTTTTTGGTTGGTGTGGCTGAATATTGAATATATTTATATGTATACTTCTGATTTAGACTTGAATGGGTAAGCGCTTCTGAAGGCAAACGATTTGCTTAAGTTATCACTGAATTTACCAATGAAATTAAGAAACAAGGACCATTACTCGAAATTTAAATTTATAGTTTTATCGGTTAAAAAAACTTTTAACCCTCTTTCTCATAAACTTTAAACATTTTTAGTATTATCCATTTTTACAAATTTATAGGGAAATGTAAATTCATAATCTGATTTCAATGAAAATTCTTAAAAAAAAATAAGATTTAATAAAACAAACATCTGATTGATTTAATATGGAAAATAATCTAGAATTAGATTTTAGAAATCTAAAGATCCAACATATTTGCTATATTTATCAAGAACCTGAAAAACATGCAAAAATGATAGAATCATTATTTAACATACCTAAATTTGAATTTTCTGAAGATTTAGATCATCCTGCCACATATAGGGGTAGAGATACGAAATTTTCTATAAAAATAGGCACTAGTAGATGCTTTTCTACCACAATTGAGATATTTCAATGGCTTAAAGGTGATTCTATATATAAAGAGTTTTTAGATTCTCAGAAGGAAGGACTACACCATTTTGGAGTGTTTGTTGAAGACATACAAAAATACATTGATAATTTCCAGAAAAAAGGAATAGATGTAGTACAATCTGGAGTTTTTCCCCCAAGAATGAAATATGCTTATATGGATACTACAAAGATATTAGGTGTAGTAATTGAATTATTAGACTTAATGAAAAGAATAAAAATGAAATAACATTGATTTTGATATGATTATTCCTTATTACTCCTTTACAGCCTTTAATGTAAACAAAAGAGGAATTATAGGTTTTTGGTTTTTCAATCGAAAAAGTCCATCAGGTCCACGTTCTGAATGGGGGAACCGTCTCCCAATACTAAAAGGATATTCATTTAGAAATTCAATTCTCAAACCAGCTTCAATTATTGAATTAATTATCTCTGACATACTGTGAGCCCATTCATATTCTTTTTTTGGCTTAAATTTAATATCAGATCCAGCGTATGTTCCATCAGCTACAAATTCCATTGGTTTGGGATCATAGAAGTAATCGTTATAGATATAAAATCTTTGGTTACCTTCATTTTCATAGTCCAAGATACGAGAAAATGGATGATTCTCAGCAATATAAAAAAATCCACCCTCTTTTAGGAAATTTGCTATAATTTTAGCCCATTCCTTCAGGTCATTTAACCAACAGAGTACTCCAATTGAAGTATATACAATGTCAAATTTATCAAATAAAACCTTTGGTAAATCATAAATATTTGATTCAATGAAGGTAGCCTTAAGTTTTACTCGTTTTGCGAGTAATTTAGCTATTCGAATTCCATCACTGGAGAAATCTACCCCTGTGACTGTAGCACCTTCTCTTGCCCAAGACAGCGTATCTAAACCAAAATGGCACTGAAGATGTAATAATGATTTGTCTTTCACATTACTCATTTCTCTTAGTTCATAAGATTTTAGAGTGGATTGTCCGTTTAAAAATGATTCCACACTATAAAATTCAGTTTCTGTTTCATAATGTATCCTAGCAAACTCGTCCCAGAGGTCTTTGTTTGCGTCAAAAAATTTCTCATTCAAATACTACCAACCTCAAAAGTAAACTTCTTGTTAAAGAATTATTTTTCAGATAAAAAATTTATTTTATGCGTTAAATTTTTCATTTTTCTGGCTCTGTTTCTGTTTTAGAGCCATTATATACATTGGGATAGAAAGGTAAATTCAGTGTCTGATTTCAATGAAAATTCCTAGGAAATCAAAAAACAAATCAAAAAGTTAAGATTTCTATATTACAAAAAGATTACTTTTATATTAGAAATCATCACATTTATATTAATTAAAAAAAGCGATGAATCAATCTTATGACCATGGAATCTAATAGACCACGGCTTCTCTTCCTTGATAATATAAAAGTTTTATTTTCTATTCTTGTTATTTTCCAGCACGCGAGGGTCACATATGGTGGGACAGGGTGGTGGTACTATATTGAATCTGTTCCAATTGATACATTCAGTATCATATTCTTTACAACTTTATCTTCAATTGGAGGTCTTTTTCAAGCTGCACTCATGGGGTTGTTTTTTCTCTTGGGGGGATATTTCACTCCAAAAAGCTATGATCGAAAAGGAATGGTTTCTTTTTGGAAAGAGCGAATAATTCGTCTTGGTATTCCTGTTTTGTTGTATGTAGCGATAGTTAGCCCTATTATGGCTTATTCACTAAATGCTCTGGGACTTTATCCATGGACATTACCCGGATCAATTATAGGTTTTCTAACATTTTGGGGACCTATGTGGTTTCTTGTCGTTTTAATACTTTTTACTGCGGTTTACACTCTTTGGCGTCAAATAACCAAATTTGACTTTGTCCAACGCCGTATACCAAAGGAATTCTCGATACCGAAATACATCTATTTGCTCCTTTTTGCTATTGGCTTAGGATTTATTACTTTTTTAATTCGCTTAATTTCTCCTATAGACCAAAATCCACTGGGACTTCCATTTTCTTTTTTCATTCTGTATCTTATGATGTTTAGTATAGGTGTCATCGCTTTTCGATATAAATGGATTGAAAAAATGAGAAAAAAACATGTCAAAGTATGGGCTATTATAATAGCAGCTACATTCATCTTATTTTTTCTGTATGCTGCTCTGATTGTGGGATTAGATTCTGACTTAAGCGTTTTTATGGGAGGATTGAATTTACATGCCTTGTTTTTTGCTATCGTAGAAAGTGTTATTTGTATAGGAATGATTTTTCTATTACTCAAGATTTTTTATGCAAAATTCAACAAACAAGGAAAAATACTACAGAACATATCTTCTAGCGCCTTTTATATATATCTTATTCATGCCTCCATACTTGTTCTTGTGTCTCTTGCATTTGTATCCGTACCCTTTTTACCGGCTATAAA
Organism: Promethearchaeota archaeon; assembly: GCA_048941605.1. Taxonomy (GTDB): domain Archaea; phylum Asgardarchaeota; class Lokiarchaeia; order Sigyniarchaeales; family SOKP01; genus Loki-b32. The sequence goes on from JBHLNL010000174.1 coordinate 6,228, forward strand.
ATTAGCTATTGTATTTCCTCTAACAGTCATTCTCTGCTATCTATTAAGTCATTTTGTCCTAGAAAAAATCCATTTGAAAAAACACATAAAAAATTCTTAAAATAGTTATAGTGTATAACCGATTTAGAGAATAGCGGGAATTCCTGTCCTAATTAATAAAGAAATTACAAGATCTTAATAAATAATGGTCTACTAATTTTTTATATCAGAATTATCTTTATATTTTAGTATGAATGTGAATAATGATTTAGATAACCTATTTAAATTAACACCAGATGATATTGAAAAGGCATGTAAGGTGGCAGGTAGTGCTTTTCAAGATGATCCTATAATGGTATTTGTATACCCTGATGAGAAGGAAAGAAAACAGAACGCACAATATGGATTTTATATGATCTATAACTACGGATTAAAATATGGATTAGCTTATGCTACATCAGAGAACTTAGAAGGTATTACAATATGGCTTCCACCTAATAAGGTGTATCCATCTGCTTGGGCTATGATGAGACATGGTGGTTTTCATACAATGCGTAAAGTGGGTTTAAAACTAAAAGCAATGAAAAGATCTATAACAATTTTTAAATATGAGGAAGAGAGACATAGAGAACTTGCACCTTATGACCATTGGTATTTTCAAAATATTGCTGTTAAACCAGAAGAGCAAGGAAAAGGATATGGGGGTTTATTGATAAGTACTATGCTAAATACAGTTAAGAGCGACGGGTTACCGATTTATGTGGAAACTAATACTGAAAAAAGTGTATCCATTTACCAGAAATATGGATTCGAAATTCTTGAACATGGAATAATTCCTGAAACCGATGTACCTCTTTGGTGTATGTTAAGAAAACCAAAGTAAACTTGATGAAAGAGTTTAGGTTTAAATTTAGTTACTTGATTTATAAGATTTTGTGTGATTTCAATTATTTCTTAGTTTTATATGTCTGATATTGATCAAATACACAGAAT
>JBHLNL010000175.1:0-7142 GCA_048941605.1 Promethearchaeota archaeon
GATTCTAATTAGATTATTAGGTAAAGATTCTACACTCTCATGAATACCTGCCTTCTTAGTTTTATAAAGATATAAGCCTAAAATTTTACATTTTTTTTCAGTATCTGAGATTATTATATCTAGAATGTTCTGTTGGTCATTTATGAACTTTGGATACAAAACTTCAAAAAGTTGATATAAGAGATTGGCATTTATAGATATTGGACTAAATGGTAATCTTACGTATAGCTTTTTTTTCTCAGGTTCCTCCATTATTTCTCGAGTTGCATTGAAATTTAATATCTGTAACCAATTATCTTTTAAGTTTTTATTAATCAATTAATTAAAGCGCCTCCCACAGTTTTAATTTATCATTTAAGTGCCCATTTAACCAAAATCTGTTAGTGTTTAAAAGTAGATCAAGATTGGGTAAATTTTTCTTACCATAGTATTTCAAAAATGATTCTAAGCAATTGAAGATGATAGGGGGACACCCTGGTAATTCTAAAATGTTTTTATTTTGTTTTTCTTTGAATTTAATGCTTTTTTTCGATTTCTGTTTCTTTAAAATTTTAGATTTAACATCTCCTATGATGTGTTTATTAGGTTTGATAATGATTTTTCTAAACTTAAAGCTTTTCGTACTATGTATAGCACAATCTCCAAAAATTATATAATTATTTGCTTCCTTAGGTTCGGGTGGATTTTCACCGATTAAAAATGAATTATTAACATTATATTTTAGATCTTTTCCCATATAGGTTTTCATAACATTTAATAAATGATAAGCATATTTGAAGCAACCTGAACAAATTTTACCGGAGTTAATTGAAACATTTCTTACTTTAATATCTTTTAGCTCGGAAACACATAATTCAACTTGAGTCCTAATATCTTCAATTTTTTCTCCCAATACTTTAATATCTGATAAAATTGGAGCAGCAGTATGTCTTAATTGTGCTTGTGCTACTATCTCACTATTATTAATTTCAAGATTTAATATGTTTAATGTAATAATATCAACCGCAATTGCGTTATTTCCAATAACCATTAAATTTGTTTTTCTTATTTTAGAATCTTTATAAAGATAAGGCCCTGCTCCTTCTAAGATATAAAATAAATCATTAATTATTAAATTAGGTTGTTTAATTGAGAGTACATCTAATATATTTGAAATCAGCTGTTTTTTATATTGATCATTAGGAAGATTCTCTTTTGTTTTAGTACTAATTTTTCGATATTTTGGGGGAATAATGGAATAAAAATTTAATAATGATAAATTAAGCTGAAATAATGGATTTACGTTGACTTGATTAATAGATATAAATTTATTTGAATTGAGAATTACATTTGGTACAAGAAACTCATTTCCGTTTATTTCCACCCAAGTTAGAGAATCATACTTTACTTTTTTTAATTTTTCTTGACTTATCTCCTTTTTCTCAAAGAAATCACTATTATCCAAAAAAATTAATTCCGCTTCTAATCTTTCAAAATGTTCCTTTAGGTTAAGGAAATCTGAAATCGATTTGATTGGAATTCCCCTAGGTGGAAAGCTTCCTATATATACTTTTTCCGCTCCCGCTTCTTTACAAGAAGAGATAAGTGATTCTAATACATCTAAATTTGTATTAGTTGGAAAACCTCCAGGTAAGTTTAAATTAAACTTAATAAAAACTTGGTCTCCCTTATTAATAAATTTAGAAATCCCTCCTAATTGTTCAATCCCATGGATTAAACTTTCTTTTGGAGTATTACCTTTACTTATTACAATTTCAGTTTTTTTTGACTTTGAATGAGTCAACATGGAGATTGAAGTAACGCAATTCATATATTAAATTGATAATATAAAATAATGAAAGAATTGAATTTTAATTTAAGGGATAAGTATGATGTTAAAAATTAGTTTAAACCAAAATATCATTAAAATTCCCTCTAAAAAGATTGGAATTGATATGGGACAAAGTCTTTCAAAACTTGCCTATTTAGAAGATAATGAAATCATATTACACATTTTTTCAACACAAACTGAGATTTCAGCCCTTAAAGAATTTTTAGATTCAAGGAAAAGTCAGTGGAATAATTTCAATTTTACTGGAGGAAAGAGCTATGAATTATATACAAAATATTTGAAAGAATCTAATATAAATTTAATAAATGAGTTCAAAGCAAATGTTAAGGGTATTGAATTTTTGCATATATTAGAAAAAGAAGTAGATCTCCCCCGTTCTTTAGTAGTAACTATAGGAACAGGGACATCAATAGTGTTAAAAAATGATAGTTTTGAGCATATAGGGGGTTCAGCTCTCGGAGGAGGTTTCTTTATGGGTTTTATAAAAGCATTATTCAATTTATATGATTTTAGTGAAGCTATGAACTTAGCTAAAAAGGGAAATCGATATAATGTTGATTTGAAAGTCTCAGATATATATTCCCCAGAAGATAATAGAATAGATCGCCTTTTCAGAGAATTTACAGCAGCCTCATTAGGGAAACTTGATGAGAAATTTCAGATACGGTCCTTAAAGAAGGAAGATTTAATAGCTTCTGTTATTTGTATGATTGGTGAAAATATAGGAACAATTGCTACATTGATGGCAATTAATAAAAATGTAAATGATATTGTCTTTTCTGGCGGGTTTTTAAAGGAAAACAAGGTTTTGAAGAAAATATTATCTCTAATATGTAAAGTAAATAAAATAAAAGCAATTTTTTTAAAAAATCCCGAATTTTCAGCGGCTATTGGAGCATTACTTATTTAAAGTGTGCGCCGATTTGGAGATTTTTATTCATCGAATTAGATTCTAATAAAAACACTATAAATCGGCGCATATTAAATTAGATTATTTAATATTAAAAGTTTTATTAAAAAACTAAAATAAGTTTTAATTAATCACATATAAGAGAAAATAATACTTATATACAAATTATTCATTACTACTCTCTAATAATCATTTTCAGAAATCCATTCAACTAGATTAAAGAAGATTAAGCATGGTCCTTGATTTTAGATATTTCCAATATGACCCAGAATATTTTATGCGTTTTGGATTATCGCTTATAGCAGGGGTAATAATAAATTTTATTTTATACGTATTTATCTTTTTTTCTGCCAGAGACCGAAAAGAAGATACACATAAACCGGAGTATTTGAAATTTTTTGCTATAGTAGGTATGATAAGTGTATTTATTCCACTTTTTCTTCCTGCAGGCTTTTACTATGTGAATCTAACAGATGATGAAAGGTTGATGATTGGTGGATTTTTTATATTACAAGGATTAATTTTAAGTATTCCATTATTTGTAGGTAGTATCTTACTTATCATGTATAGCTTTTTTAATAGAAACAAATTAGGATTATATTTATTAGTAGCAGGAATATTATGGTTGATAAATTATGGATTTAGTATAATTACCTTAAATTGGGGAATTGCTAGGATGTTTAGTTATTTGTTGCATCTTGACCCAATTACTACAGATTTTGAGAGTCTTATGTCTGTTCTTCAAGCTTTCTTTACTATATTGTATTATAGTGCTCTCGGATTGTTTATTATTCATGGTGTAAAGAATTCAGATTATAAATTCATTTATGCAGGATTATCTTTCTTCATTGGTGGTTCCATTGTAGGATTTTTTAGTACTATTGGATTCTATTATTTTTGGTTTTAAAATAAATAAAATTTAGGCAATATATGTCTTTATCATATATATTTTAGGAAGAAATAATAATAACTGTAGAAATATACAATATTAAAGCAAATTCTAAGTACTTTGTGAGTGTTTAGCGAGCATATCTTTATCTGTTTTACCCATTTTAATAGCTAGTTCTGCTATAATAGCATCCAGATAACAAAATGCAGCAATTTCGAACATAGTTCCTTCAGGCGCAAGAACTGCTGTATCACCAATTACTTTATCCCTTTTTGTTCTACCCTTAAGTTTTATAGTTATATCTCCTATTCTTCCAATTACTGTTTCAGGATGACTTGTAATAGTAACAATTCCGTATGGTTTTACTGTATTGACATAATTATTAAGTAAACTAACAACTATACCTGTAGTGCCAGATCCAGAAAGAACAATCAAAATATCAGAATCATCCAATGCAGGCATACTTGCAAGATTTGTTACCATATATACTTCAGCACCTAAGTGTACTAATCGTGTTGCAAAACACTGTAGTATGAAAGCACTTCTACCGGAAGCTAATAAAAAGAATTTACGTTTATTTATCAATCCATCATGGACTAAATCAATAAATTTTTGAGTGTATTTGAAATTCTTATCTAAGTGATCAATGTTAGCTTTAATATTATCCATGATTAATTCCATGGATTGGAATAAAATCCTCTTTGCTTCCCCATTTACGACTAAGTCATTAGTTTTAGTCATTTTGAATAATTACTTAATTTTTAATTATTATTCAATTCCCAATATATATAATCTTAGATTAAAAAAAACATTTTGGTTACTACATATTTTACACTAGAATTTTTAAATCCCTTTAACAAAGTATTAATTTAGCCAAAAAACTGCAATCTTATTCAAAATACAATTGAATGAATTAAAATGGAGTTAAAGTTCTAATTCATTATAAGCTCATTAATTTCATCTATTTATAATTCCATTTCCTATTATAAGTATAAAGTTTTAAATTTATAACAAAATAATAAAGGTAAATTAAATATACATAAAATTGAAGAAGACCTGAGCACCCTAATAAGTTAAATCTTTTGTAGTTATGTTTTAATTCCTTCTGTTATCGACTTTTTATTGATAAAAATAATTTCAAAAAACATAACTTTTTTATAGTAAGGAACCTAACTATCATTATACTAACTATATTCATATTTTAATCATAAATATTTTATATTCTAAAAAGGATTGAAATGGAAACAAAAATATTAAATAAACAGAAAATTGAAGGAAATCTACTAAGCCCATTACCAGTGATTTTAGTTGGAGCAAATGTCAATAATAAACCAAACTATCTTGTTATTGGATATAGTTGTCCTTTTGATTTTGGGAAATATATTTTCTTTAGTTTATATCCAGAACGCTATACTGCAATCGGAATTCATGAGAATATGACCTTTAGTGTTAATATCCCTTCAGAGGATTTAGTAGAAAAAACCAAAATTTGTGGAAGTAAATCTGGACGGGATATTGATAAAAGTTCCCTCTTTGATAATTTTTATGGAGAACTAAAAACAGCTCCAATGATTCGCCAATGTCCAGTTAATATTGAATGTAAGGTGCATGAAATCCTCGACTATGGTGATGGTGAAGGAATTATTGGCAAAGTAATTAAATCTTATGTAAATCTACAATACACATTTGAAGAAGAAGGTAAAATTAAACTGGATTGGAGAAAGATACATCCAATTATTTGGGCGACAGGGGGAGATTTCAATTATTATAAACTTGGAGATAGAATAAATTAATATGTCAGAAATATTTCCCGAGCCGATATTGAAATTACCAAGGGCTGATATCCCGATAGATGGGCTTAAAGCATATATTGCTCAGGGTGAGCACTTTCAAATTTTATATATGGAATTTGAAAAAGATGTAATTATTGAGGAACACTCTCATGAGAGTCAATGGGGGGTCATTCTTGAGGGTCAAATTGATTTAACAATAGAGGGTAAAGAATTTGTATTTAAAAAAGGCCATCGGTATTTCATTCCAGAGGGAGTAAAACACTCAGCTAAAATCTACAAAGGATATGCTGATGTTACCTATTTTAATCAAAAGGACAGATACAAAGTTAAAAAACAAACCTATTTTTAGAAAGAATAATATAAAGAAAAAATAGATTAAGATAAAGTCAATTAAATCACTTCAATCCAAGTAAGGTTTTAATATTTCTGTAGAAACCCAATATATTTGGGAATCACGGATAAAAAACAAAAATTTTCCATCGCGAGTTATTCCCGGAAATCTTTCAGAAGCTTCAGTATTTATCTGATTATTTAAATACTGAGGAATTCCCCATGAACCATCTTTTCTGCGATTACTCAAATAAAGATTAAAAACTTCACTAGGTTCTCGTAATGAACTAAATATGAAAAATGAGTTATCTGGTGCAACACAAGGTAACCAATCTTGATATTTTACATTGAAATTTGGACTCATGATCTGTGGTTTTGACCAAGTATTTCCTTTTTTTTTTGAAAACATAAAAATCATATTCCTTGGTGCTTTTTCATCATAAGAAGTATAATACAAAGTATCATCTTGCGAAATTGTTGGTGTCACTTGAAATTTTTCAGTATTTATTGGAGAAGGTAATTTATATGGCTCACTCCAACTCGAATTTGATCGTGATATTGCCCAAAGATTGAAGTAATTAACATTACGATCTAAATGTGGACGCATTGAAAAGAAATAAAGCAGATCTTCATTAAATGAAAAAATAGGACCTCCATCATGATATACACCTGAGAATGGAGCAATTTCCGGTGAACTCCAATTATTTTCAACAAATTTCATCATCATAATTGTTTGAGGGCGTTCTTCACCTGATATATATTGACGCGCCCAATAAATCTCCGTTCCATCTAACGAAAAAGTTGGAGCACTATGCTCATGATGTTCCACTCCAATAATTTTAGGTGCAAATAATTCTGGAATCAAACCGGGTGGATCAAAACCATAATATTTCTTATTTGTAGATGTCATTTTTTATATTTTTTTTCTCCTTCCTTATCCGCCAAAAAAAAGTAAGCATATTAACTCAAATTCAAGTCTTTTAAATAACACAAAATTATATGAGTTTCTGTATCCTATTTATAACTTAGATATTATTTATACCTTATTCATATCATAATTGATTTAATGAAATAACATGAATTATAAATTAAAGAAGATAAAATAAAAAAGAAAAAAAAATTAAATTTTTGTGTTTAAACACACCAACTTCCTTACTTATATTTAATTGAAAGAAGTAAGTCGTTCTTTGTTATCTTTTTTCTATTCGCATGCATTGTGAATGTTCTTGCTTGTTCGGTTAACGCAGAAGCAGTTTTTTCTAAATGATCAATTAATAAGTCAACTGCATTTCGAGCTACGATGCTAGCACCTTGTTGCTTCATTAATCGGCGAATTGGGCTCCATGCGAAAGAATGTTTCTTTTTAGCCATTTTTTATTCCTCCAACTT
>JBHLNL010000176.1:0-7045 GCA_048941605.1 Promethearchaeota archaeon
TACTAAGTTCTAATTTTTGTAGTTGAGATAGATTCTCTAGATTCTCTATTTCTGAAATCTGGTTATAATCAAGATATAATGTGGTAATAGTAGTAAGGTTTTTTATTCCTTTTAATTGATCTACAGAGGAATTTTTTAAGAAGATAACTGGTTATTAGAATTTTATAATTAGAATAGATCTAAGATTTTGATTAGGAAAAACAACTAATATATTAATTTTAATTTAATAGATAATTATTATTTTAAAATACTTAATTACAGTTATTTTACAAATAGTGTGTGTCTTCATGAGAAATAGTAAATTAATGTCATTAGAGGAAGCCATTTCAATGTATGTTAAAGATGGAGATCTGGTTGGATTTGGAGGACTTTCCTTTTGGAGAAAACCAATCAGTGCTTGCAGAGAGATAATTAGACAAGGAAAGAAAAATTTGTCAGTATGTACATTTGTAGGTGGAATTGAGATTGACATGCTTATAGCTGGTGGATGTGCTTCGGAAGTAAGAAGTTGTTTTGTTGGAATGGAAATTTTTGGAATGGCACCTCATTATCGGAAAGCTATAGAATCCGGCTCGATCAAAATATCTGAAGAAAGTGAAGCTACTATTGCTTTAGGATTAAGGGCATCTTATTTGAAAGTACCATTCATGCCTTTAAAAGGAATTATCGGTACAGATATGCCGAAAGTAAGAAGCGATATCAAACAAATCGAGGATCCCCTTGGTTCAGGAACTCAAGTTATGGCTTTACCTAAGATAGACTTAGATGTTGCTATTATTCATTTACCATATTCTGATGAATTTGGGAATGGCAATATTACTGGAGCTGTATGGATGGATGCCGATATGGGAAAAACAGCTAAAAAAACAATTATTATTTGTGAAAAATTAGTTGAAACAGAAGACATACGATATTTGCCAGGAAAAGCTCAATTACCCATTCAAACTACCAGTGCAGTTGTTAAAATGCCTTTTGGGGCACATCCTACTTCATGTTATCCATTATATACTTTTGATCCACTTCACATTCAATGCTATTTAAAAACTAATTTTGAAGATTATAAGAAAAAATTCATAATTGGAAAAACACCTGTTCAATATTTAGAAGAAACAGGGGGAATTCAAACAATTTTTAATATTTTACTGTAGGAGGTAAAAATAATGACTGAACATTCAAAGGACTATACAATTGATGAAATAATGACTGTTTTAATGGCTCGAGAAGTTAGAAATGATGATGTAATGATTGTTGGCGTTGCAACTCCTATGGTTTGGGCAGCATTTACATTAGCAAAAGTAATTCATGCTCCTGATGCTATATACCATTATATAATGGGAAATACATTTGTATTAGAACCACGACAAGTAAGCTTGCTCTATCTTGAAATGAATACAGCAAGAGCATATCGATTTCAAGACAGCGTAGAATGTACTTTAGAATCACTTCCTTCGGATAAATTGACTACAATTGAATTCTTTAGGCCAGCTCAGATTGATCAATATGGGAATAGTAATAATATTTGTATAGGAGATTGGAATGAACCAAAAATAAGACTTCCTGGAGCTGCGGGAATACTCGATTTTAGTATGTTCTATGCCCGAGGATCTTTCCTTTATACTCCTCGTCATGATATAAGAACATTTGTCCCTTCAAAGGATTTATTCTTTATCTCTGGTGTAGGGTTTCCAGAAGGTAAAGCTTCTATATGTGGGGGGGCTGGGCCTCAGTGTGTAATTACTAACTTGGCATATTTGGATTTTGAAAAAGAAACAAAAAAGATGAGATTAAAATCAATTCATCCTAACAGTAATCTTCAGACTGTAAAAAATTCAACCGGATTTGAATTAATTATTCCAGAAGATTTAAAAGAGACTATTCCTCCAACGAAAAAAGAGATTGAATTATTAAGAAAAAAAGTTGATCCATTAAATATCAGAAAATTGGAAGTCCTTTCAGGTAGTGAACGAGAAGAGCTATTAAATGATATAATTCAAAAAGAATTAGCGAAGCAAAATAAATTTCCAAAATTACTCAATATTTAATTACTATTTTGGAAAAAATGAAAAAAATGGAAATTTAATAAAATTTATATTACAAAAATCTTAATTCTTCACTTCTTCATTCTTTTAATTATAAAAAGGCTTAAAGCTAAAATACCACCAATGATGCTCCAGATTATAGCAGTCCACAACCATACTAAAGTGGTGCCAGGAAAAAAAGGATAAAAAATCCATAGAATCACCAAAATAACAGCCCAAATAGTAGCGATTATTTTTTCATTCTTCTTACTCTCAGTCATGAAAAATATTGTGCCTATAACACCACCAATAATAGTCCAAATTATTGCTAGCCACATCCAGAAAAATATATCTCCTGGAAAGTAAGGATATGCAATCCACAAAATTATTAAAACAATTAGCCAAATTATTCCAAATAAATTTTTTATTTTTTCTGAATCTACCATTTTTTACACCGCTAAATTTGTAATACTATTGTATTGAACTTCTTTTTATATAAATCTAATATCTTTCTGTTAATTAATTACCAAATCAATTGGAGTAACTAAGAGAATAAGATTAAAAATTAGTTTATTATTAATTTATAGTTTTGTGATGAATTGATTACCTTTTTAAATAATAGTAATTATTATAATTACTAATGATCTTTACTAACAGAGACTATATTTTACGTCAGTAAAGATTCATGTTATTTTATTATATAAATGAATCTTTAAATAAATAGGAAATACAGAACGAGTTGAAAATCTTATGGTACAGAAGTTAATTCCTGAAGTTGAGAAGGAATGGTCTAAAATATCTTTCAAATGGCGAAGATTATTACCAAAAAGGAAAGATAGACCACCATCTCCAATAAAATTCGAACCGGATGAAAAGACATTTAGTATGCTCATTGAGCAATCTAATAAAATAATAGATGAGATTATTACAAAGGCAAAGATTAAAGCAAGTGGTCATGCTAAATTAATAACAACTGATAAAATTGTAATAGATCCACGTGTACGGTGGAAATGCCAAATTCCTGTGTGTTTTGGTTTTGGAACGAGTTTAAATTGTCCTCCACATTCTCCTACTACTGATGAGATGAGAGAAATTGTCAATAGTTATAAACATGCAATTTTGATTTCATTTTATCCACCAATAAAAAACCATGTTTTTCCTAGCATTCTTCTTGGTGTTCAAGGTGATGTAAATTTATTAAATCAAATGGTCTCAATGATAGAAGCAGAAGCAACGTACATGGGATATTATCTTGCTATGGGATTTAAAGGTGGACCTTGCGTGGGCTGTGGATTTTTTTCTCCAGAATATTTTAAAGATTTAATGCAACAAAAAAAAATACCTCTTTGTCCTGTGCTTGATAATCAAATGTGTCGGCAATATTTAAGAGCTCGACCGGCATTAGAGGCGTGTGGAGTGGATAGTTTTGCTACAGCGGTTAAGTGTGGTGAAAAGGCACCTTTTGTAATTAACCCTGAACATCCAAAAGAATCAGTTCCTTTTGTTGTATGGCATGGAATTGTTTTAATAGTTTAATAGAAGATACCATAAGAAAATAAGAGAAGGTTGTAAAACCAATGAGAAACATAAGTTTAGAATACGAAAATAAGACTAAGAGTGAGGAATATTATATTACCAATATTATTGAAGCTGTTAATACACTTGATTTTTATTCAATGAAGGAAGCAATAAAGAGAGCTATAGATAAGGGGATTTCAGTAGTTGATATTATTGAAAAAGGCGTTTTAGTAGGATTAGACGAATCAGGAGAAATGGGGCTCATATTAGCAGCAGAAGCACTTGAAGGAGAAATCATATCTTTTGATGAAGAAGAGCAGAAAAGATTAACTAAATCTCGCAATTATTCTGGAAAAGTCGTTCTCGGGACTATTAAAGGAGATATTCATAGTTTGGGTAAAAATATTGCATCTATTATAATGAAATCATATGGTATGGATGTCATTGATCTTGGTGTAGATGTAGAACCTAAGAAATTTGAAGAATTCGCCTATTTACCGGATGTCAAAGTTATTGGGATATCTTTTCTTCTTTCTTCAGCAGAACCTAAAATTAAAGAAGTAATGTCTTTATTAAAAAATGGAGAATTAAGAAATAAAGTAAAAATAATTCTGGGAGGTGCTGCAGTATCGCCTGAAATCGCAGAAGAAACCAAAGCAGATGCTTATGCTATAGATGCTCTACAAGGGGTCAATATCATCGAAGAATGGCTACGAAAATAGAAATAATTAATAATAATTTGAACAATATATGAAATGCACTCAAATAGAGAAAAACAGACATACTCTCATTTTAGAGCCATTATCCAAGCGAGTAAATGTGGATAATGGTTCAATTGTTTATAAAGCGATTTTAGCATTGAATTTTCCGATAGGAGCCTTATGTGCAGGTAATGGAATATGTGGAAAATGTGTTATTCATATTTTAGATTCCAAACCTAAAATTTCTAAACCTACCGAAAAGGAAATTAAAATTTTAGGTAATAAAAAACTAATAGAAGGTTATAGATTAGCATGTCAAACAAAAATTTTCGGAGATTTAAGAGTATATCTTACTGATTCATTAATTCCAAAAGGACCGAGAATCGTAGTTGATTCAGATTTAGAATCTCTAGGAATAAATGATAATAGGAAAATTCAACCGATCATTCTTTCAAAAGTTTATGAAGTAAAGATTGCAGATTTAGCCAATCCTAAGAATGATTTGTCTAGATTAGAGGATATCATTCTAGAACAAAGCAATAACTTGGAAATATTTAAAAATCGCCCACTGTTCTATTTAGATGATTGTTTTTATAACATTGTCAAGAAACTTCCACAAATTATTAGAGAGCAAAACGGAAAATTTACAGCTTTTTTCAGAAAGTTCTCATTGGAAGAACCATGGGTACTTTATGATATTGATGCTGGAAATGTTGAAGAGAAAATATTTGGATTAGCTCTCGACATTGGGACTACTACTATTGTAGGATATTTAATTTATTTAAAAACAGGTGAAATTGCTGCAATATCAGCTATGCTAAATCCACAAGTAACTATTGGTGAAGATATTATTTCCAGAATTACTTATATTGTAAAAAATAATGCTATAGATAAAGCTACAAAATTAATAATTTATGCTGTTAATCATATACTCGAGGATTGTTGTAATAAGGCAAACATTTCGATGTCCGATGTTAGAGATATCTCTATTGTTGGTAATACAGCAATGCATCATATGTTTTTTGGAATACCAACTGAATTTTTGGCTGTTGCACCTTACATCCCAGTATTTAAAGCTCCAATTAATTTAAGTGCTGGGACTCTTGGTATCAAATGTAACCCAAATGCTAATGTGTATTCTCCTCCTGTCGTTGCAGGTTATATAGGAACAGATACAATTGGATGTATTGTATCGTCTAAAATTAATACATACAAAAAATTTTCTTTATTGATTGATATTGGGACTAATGGAGAACTTGTATTGGGAAATAGAAAAGGACTAGTTGCTGGTTCATGTGCTGCAGGTTCAGCTTTAGAGGGTGCTCATATATCACATGGTATGCGAGCTTCAGAAGGAGCAATAGAATCCGTGATGATAAATAAAGAATCATTAGAGCCTTCAATAGATGTAATAGGAAACCAACCACCGCTTGGATTGTGTGGTTCGGGACTTATTGATATTGTAGCCGAAATGCTGAAATCAAAAATTATTACTCGTGCAGGGAAATTTAATAATAAATCTGCAAAAGTAGTGAATCACCGAAGGGTAGTGAAAAAAGATGATGGTTTTCATTACATTGTATATAATAAAGAATGGGACAATGAACACTTTCAAACTACAACTAATGATAATAATATAAAGGAAATTTCAATTTCTCAGAGAGATATTAATCAGCTTCAATTAGCAAAAGGAGCATTTTTATCTGCAGCTAATTTATTACTTGAAATGGAAAATAAAACTAAAGATGAACTTGAACAAGTTATTTTAGCTGGTGGTTTTGGAATGTATATTAATAAAAAAAATGCCGCTTTTATTGGCTTATTCCCTGAAGTTGATCAAGATAGCATTTTTCAAATAGGAAATTCAGCGGGAGTTGGAGCACAATTATTTATAAGAGATTGTGAGCAAAGAAATTTAGCCAACGAAATTGCTCATAAGATAAAGTATCGAGAAATCGCATCATCTCCATTATTTCAAAAGGAATATACTTTTTCACTTTATTTTCCACATTATAATCTCGAGAAATTTCCTAATCTAATAGAAAAGTATAATAAAATACCTTTGAAGTAAAATTTTAAATAAATTTAATTAATGATCTATTTTTTACGTAAGTAGTAATTTATTTACTCTAGTAAAAAGACACTTTAAAACAGAAATTATGAAAACAGGAAAAGGGAGAATTTTAAAAAGAAAAGCAGGCAATCAAAAATATGATAGTTTTTGGATTTATATTCCGAGTAAAATTTCCAAAGATTATGATTTTCCTTTTAGGGATAAAGAACAAGTTTTAATAGATCTAATAGGAGAACATTTGGAAGTCCGGAAAATCTATAATCTTAAGGAACTTACAAAAATATATGGTATTGAAGATGCAACTATCCCTAAAATAATAGAAAGTAAAGCCTCATTAAATAATAATAAGCCATTTATATATTATCGAGATAAAATTTACTCATACCTAGATGCTAATCGAATTTCAAACCAAATAGCTCATTCACTTTTAAAATTAAATAAAAAGCTACAATTAAGTAATCCTAAAATATGTCTAATGTTTCCTAATTGTCCAGAATCACTTTTTTGTTGGTTCGCTGTAGCAAAAGCAGGTTGCGTTTTTATTCCTATTAGTTATTTGTTAAAAAAAGATTTATTAGAACATGTATTGAAAAACAGTGATACTGATATTTTAATAATCGATTATAAATATTTTTCAAATTTTGAAGAAATTAGTAATAGGTTACCCCAAGTTAATAAAATATTTATACGAAATGCTCCGGATGATTACAAATTCGATGAAAAACATCTCAATT
>JBHLNL010000021.1:0-9497 GCA_048941605.1 Promethearchaeota archaeon
ATCATTAGTATTTTAAGAGTGAATTTTTATAATTTTAATATAGGTATAAACTTCTAATTTGCTTTTGATTTGATTTATAAAGTATTTCTTATAGACGCAGATAATGGAATCTCACTAGTTGAGGCTACATTTAGAGAATTAAAGAAAATCCATGATGATATTATAAGTGGATTTTTTAATGCAATTAATACGACTATAGACGTAATTCAAGAGTCGATGTCAAAAGGAAGAAGAGTAAATGAAATGGATAGAATTTTGCAATCTGAGGATTCAACTATTTTTATTTATTATCATCCATTGTCAAGATTACTTTTTTGTTCGATTTCAGATGCAGATGATGATTCAGAGAAAATTGAAGAAGTAGTTCATAAATTAGCAAAAAGATTTTGGAAAAAGCATCAATCAGATCTAAAAAATTTTAGAGCTACCACTGATAAAAGTAGATTTCAAACTTTAATTGCTGATATGGAAAATCTTACAATTGGGGGGCGGATTGCTGAGGTTTTCCCAAAATTGTTAGTTGTTAAAAATGTGTTAGAAAAAGTATTATCTATGGGAATGATCACTGAAATTGATTTTCAAGTAGCTTTAGAATGTAATGGTAAAAATTCACCTCTAAAAATTTCACGGATTTTGGATAAAAAACGTGGAGATATTGATGATATTTTAAAAAAATTAGAGGAATTAGAGATAATTAGCTTTTGAAAGAAAGTAAAAGTGACTTAAATTCTTTTTAATTAAATAAGGAATTTTGGGATCCATTATGATCTTATTTTCAACCCTTCAAATAGAAAAAAATAAAAATTTTCATAATTTTTTAAAATTAATTATTTAGATGTTATAATCGTTATGTAATTATGGAAAATAAACCACGTCTTGTCGCGCTAGTAAAGAGTCCTGATAGAAGTGTCCATTTAAGGAAAGCAGAAGGTTTTTCTCTAAATGAAGTAAAAGAAGCAGGGGTAGATTTAGCTTTTTTAAAGGCTACAGGCATTAAGATTGATTATTTTAGAAAATCAACATATCCTGAAAATATTAAACAATTGAAAACAATTGAAATTCCAAAGAAAAAAGGGAAAAAAAGAGAACCATTTATTAAAAAAGAGAAAAAGAAAACACCCTTTAAACCTGAAATAGAAAAACCAAAAGTAAGAAAAGTAGTAAAACCAAAAGCTCCTCCTAAAAAACCGGTTGTTAAAGAAAAAATTAAACCAATCAAAAAGGAAAAACCAATTAAAGAAGAAATCGGCATAAAAGAACCGGAAGGGATACCCCTAACAGAATTATCTGGATTGGGCGCTGCAACAGCAAGGAAATTTATTGAATTGGGAGTAAACAATATAGAAGAATTAGTTAAAGAAAATCCTGAAGAATTGTCTACGTTAATTAAGGGTGTTACTCTCGAAAGGCTTTTAAAATGGATTGATGAAGGAAAAGAGCTACTAAAATAACCTTTTACTTTTTTATTTCACCTTTTTTCTTAAACAGAAATCAAAAACAAATTAAAGCTACGTTTACAGAAATTTTATAAACTATTAATTTATTTTAGAAATAAAATTCTTTTTTAAAATTAATAAAGATAAACGGGAAATATATGGAATATAATTATTTTGTATATAGTAAACCAGAATGTGCAATTAAAATTAACAAAATGCCAAAATGGTTTCAAGAAGCAGAATACGAAGGAAATGAAAGCAAGGGATTTATAGTATTAAATTCCAAAGACGAGTATGATGAAATCTGGGGCCCAAATTCCAAAATGGAAATTAATTGGGAAGAGAAAGACAGAATGAATTTTTTTTATTATAAGGAAGTTCAAAATAGCATCGATGTTTATAACGCGATTGGGCTTGTTGTCACTGAGAAGAACAGAGATTGGCTATTGAGCCATGAAATAACATTTTGGTTGGGGCATCGAAATAAAATGATAAGAAAAAGGTTTTATCTTGAAAAGGCAATACACTGTATTTTTTATTGTGATATAACAGAAAGATTGTTTAATATTCATACATCCATGATAGCAGAAATGTATGAAGATTCAAAACCTTTTATATTAAATTCTTATAATTCTGTAATATGTCATGGATCTTAGGATTTAAGTGAGAATACAAAAAAATTATCTCTATCTGTAGGACCCCCCGTAATTTTAAATTCTCTAACATTGAATTTTTTTAATAATTTTTTAAGTTCCTTCTTAGAAAAAAAGTGATAAAAACGATTATAGGCTTGGTTTTCTTTAGAAAGGGCCCAAGGAACTATTTTATCGCCAAATTCTTCTAAACCTATTGATTTTTGTTGATTTTTATAATTAAAAGTAAAAATTCTCTTAAACCAATCCAAAAGAAAATAATTCCTTAAACTTTTTTGCCACTTACGCCATACTGTAAGGACTAGCTTACCATTATCTTTTAATGATTCAAATATTTGAAATATAGTACGCTTTCTCTCAAATTTTTTCTTTATATGATGTAAAGCAGCAATCGAGAAGATATTATCTATAGAATCTTGTCTTATCGGAAGACTTGTCATATCACCAAGTATAAGCTGAAAATACACTGATTCTTCATGAGAATATTGATTAATGTCTTTTAAATTTTCATTAGCTTTTCTTAGTAATTTAGGAGAGATATCCATACCAATTAATTTATTAGGAGCACTACTCATTATTTTAAAATTTCTCCCATTTGCACATCCTAAATCCAAGCTTCTACCTTTAAATGAATATCCTTTATTATTTAAAAATTGCAGGAAAAATTGAAGCGGTCTCCATGGTTTTTTTCGCTTTAAATGATAATCCTCTGCAATTTTATTAAAACTTGAACCCTCCATACGATACAAATTTACGATATTTCTTTTTAAAATATAAATGATAATATTGATATATAACTTTCAATATATATTATTGATTAAAATAAGAATATTGAGACATGAATGAAATTACTGATACGTTAACTGTTTTTTTCAATATATTTAGAGATGATATCCTAGAATACTATAATAAAAGTTATTCTTATTTAAAAGATCTAATTACGTATAAAAAGATTGATTTAAATAAAAAAATTGAAGCAGAAAATGAAAGACAAATCCATGATACTCTCGTACAAATATTAAAAGCAATTAAAACTGGTTTAAATACAATTGGTATATCAATGGATAAATTAAATAGAATTGAAAAAAGTTTTATAGAATCAATTGATAAACAAGAGCACTTTGCTCCTAATTATCTTTCCTATTTTGAAATATATTTCAATAATTATGTAAATCGTCTATTATTCGAAATTTTAATTGAATATCTACTCAATATTGATATTAAAAAACTTGAGAATGTTAATTTATTTGATCTATTACCTCCATATTTCATTTCAAAATTAAACGAATTTAAGAAGAGTCATTTCAGTAGTGCAATCACTATAGAAATATTTAAACAACAAAATTACAGAGAATTAATTAATTTTACAGATTTAACCGTTCTTAAACCTAGGAAGGCTTTAAATTCTGATATACTAACACAATTAAAACAGGCAAAGGAGGGATTTATTGAAACATTAAAAACTCCTAAGAAAGACGTATTAAAAGAACAAATCGGGAGTGCACCAGAAGAATTAATTCGAGAAGAAGTTAAACTTCAAAGCACTGTTACCCAACCACTCCCTCAAAGAATGAGTCAAGAATTAAAAATTATATTAAATACAGGCACCTTTCTTGATAATCTCGGGCATTTTAAACCAATTCCTCCTGAGATATTAAGCAAATTTAAAATTGATAAATTAAATTTAATAAATTCTAAAGTAGTCAGTCGTGATTTTTTTGACTTAGAGAGCTTATTTCATTATATTTCTATTCTTAAGTTGTTAAATCTTGAATGTCCTTTTACTAGTATTGAAATTGAAGAACTATTAAAGAATTATATAAATGGTTGGGTATTTAGTTCTTCAAAAGAAAATATACCAGATTCAATTGATATTTTTTATGGATTAGCTATTTTTTCAGAACTAGATTTATTAACTCAAACAAAGATCATTGATCTTCAGGAAATTGAAAATTTTATAATAACTGGATTAGAAAATTTTATTCCGGAAAAATTAGGAATAAATTTTCATTCATTACTATGTATTAAATTATTAACTCAGTTCCAAAAACACACATTAAAGAGAAATTTGAATTTAGAATCGATTACTGATTTAAATTTATTCGAAATGGAAAATTTTAAGCCAACTTTAGATATTTTCTATTATCTTTCATCTTTAAAATTATTAGATCAAGAAGCTAATATTAACCAACTGAAATTACTATATGTTAGTAAGCTAAATAAGTTAATTGATTCACAAGGATCTGTTGATGATTTGGTTACTGAATCAGCAAGAATGTTACTCATTTTTGATTTATTAAACATTAAAGAAAAAGAATCCGAGTTAACTACCAGATTATTAAATTTTATTTTAAACAAAACAAGTTTCTTTTTTATGGACAATGTCGATAAAGAATTCAATTGGCGTAGTGATAAATTATCTTTTAAAATCGAGTTAGAAATGTTATATTGGGCATTACTTGCTTGTTCTCAATATGCTCCAATTTCTTTTTAAAAACATTTATATTTTGAGATTTCAATTTTTATTTAATTTGAAAATATTAAGAAGAAAGTTCTTTACAGTGGGGATTACCATCTTATTTTCAACAGATTCATTCCATTCTTTATTAATAATATGATTCTTTTCCAATTCTTCTAGAACTTCTTTTCCTAATTTATTCCAGTCATCATAGTTAATTATAGGAGCGTTATTAGAAATTCCAGGACAGTACTGTTTCCCTTTTTCAGTATAGAATATATCTAATTTTGCATTGGTCTCATTTTCAATATATTTAAAAGAGAATGGAAATGTCTGACAAAATAAAGGTCTTAATTCATAGATTAAACACTTTTTATTTTTAAAATCATAAAAATAACAACTCCCTAAACTCCTTTTTAGAACTCCAATAAATGCTAATCCTTTTTCTGTTGTTATAGGAGTAATACTCATTCTCTTCTTTTCTTCATTAGTTAAGTCTTTATCAAAAACATAGAATCCTAGCATATCAAGAATTTCATTGAGATCTAACTTTAACCCGACTTTTATTCTTAAGATATCTAAATATGTAAGATTTACTATTGTATTTTTATCCGTACAGCAATTCCCGCATCTAGTACACTTAAATCTTAAATTTTTTTTACTATTCATTTAAAAAAAAGAAAAATAATAGAGAATAGATTTCTTCTTAGAAATTTAATTATTTACTGATATAATTATTTTCTGTTTTATAAGTGATTCGATTGCTTCAATAATTAAATCTTTGTTTTCTTCATGAACCAGTTCAACTAAATGATTTATATCTGCAACTATATTATCTTTTGACATCGATTGAATAACATTTATTATTCGCATTTCCATTTTTGTTAGCTTTCTTTCTTTCTTCATCTTAATAAGGTTTATATCCTCAGACAATTTAAATGAATCTTTATAATACAACTCAAAATACTCATATATTATCTGTGGAACCAATATCTCAAACGCATCTAAGGAACCATCCCAGTTTTCTAACTCTTTAGAAAGCTTTAAATTAAGAGCCAAAATTAGGTGTGATACCTGGCTCTTTAATCTTTCAGAGGATTTTTCTCTAAGAACGAAAACAGCTCTAATATCTTCAATATCCGCAATTAAACAATAGAACTGTTTGAAATCTAATTCAATCATTTTCTCAACACCATAAGTGGCTTCGGTTTTAGTTGATTTTGTCTCGATTGATTCTTTCTCAACAAATTCTTCCCCTATTGTAGTGATTGCTTGAATAAATCCAGAAAAAAGTTCTTTTTTATGTCTCTCTAAAATTGAATAACTTTTTGAGTAAAATGGTATACCACTTAATTTATGAATAATAACAATGGCTTGGATATTCTTAAGATCCTTAAACCTCTGAGTCCTTGCTAATAAATCCGCTTCCTTCTTTCTTCTTCTTGGTAGTAGTACATAAGACCTTAAACTAAGACCAGCAAATACAGAACCAATCCCTATTGAGGCAAATAGTATCACCCATAATAAAATGGGCGGACCTTCTGGAATAACAGGAGGATTTATTATCTCAAATTGGTAGATATGTGTCTGTGGTTCATACCCAATTGCAGAAAATTCAAAAATTAATCTATAAACACCTGTATTGTTAATAAATACAGTACTAAATTCAATAGCATAAAAACCATCAGATAAATCTTGAATTCTGTATAGTGCTGGGTTGCTTATATTTACAGTAACTTGTGCTCCAGAAATTCCATCTTCATCAAATTCGGAATAATAGAGGAATCTGATTGTGCTGTTCGTATGTATAACTATTTTAGAATCGGATTCTAATCTTTGTAAATTTGTATTTTCACCTAAATTGATCATTAAAGTTAAATTACTGTTTAGAAATCCAATTTTACTTGAATTAATGACTATATTGTATAACCCAAATCCCCCTAGATCTGATGTATCAAGAATAGTCTCATAAATCCCTAATGCTGCTTCTTGAAAAAATTCTGTCCCAGTAGTCCAATTATAAGAAATTTGAGCATTTGAAATATACAAATCATTTTCTGCATCTCTCAGATATATTCTTACAGGTATAATATCTCCTACAGTAGCTCCTGTTGTATAATCATATCTTGCATCATCTGGCTTTAATATTGTTAAATAGCTATTATGAATTACTATGAAATTTGATTTCAATCCTCCTAAGGCTGTTCCATTGCTCCAGAATAATGTATAATTATATTGGCCACCTGTGGTGTTTAAAGCAGAGAATAAAATTTCTGAAAAAATGACTGTTCCATTAGTTAAAGGAGTTTGACTTTCTTGATACCATATTTCACCATTAGGATCATAAATTGTCAAGTTTGCTACAGTAGATCCCAAATTTGGAGGGATTTCATTACTATAATTTATTTGTGTTTTAATTCTCGTAAAATCTCCCGTGAAAAAGGTTTCAGCACCCCAAATTCCCTGTTTAAACATTTTAGTATTATCTATATTAAGGTAATTTGGAGATGTTGCTTTGAACTTCCACCAACCAGGATAGATAGCATTTGTTTTATTTATTCTTAAAAATGAATCTCCGGTATCTCCTCCTTCGAATGCTATAGATCCATATGTAGGATCTAAAACTGAAATGAACCTCCAATTAAGAGGTTTGCTTATTTCAAATTCGAAATCAGAATATTGAGAAGGCATATAAAAATTATGTGTAAACTCCCAGTAAACTGAACCATTTTGTAAGATTTGATAAGATACACCCTCTTGGGTTGTTTGTCCTATTTTTGATGTAATCTCATGGTATCCATAAATTATAGTGTCTAATTCAAAATCAAGTGAAGGAGAGACTGTTTTTACTGTTAAAATTATGGGATTTGTCTCCCAAGAACCTGTGAAATTTTGATATGATATACCCCACAAATTATTGTCAACAAGGTTATCCCCATTTATCGTAAGATTAATATTAGTTTGTGTCGAATTACATAGAGTTGTCAACACTAAAGATATATTATCAAACCAAAATATTTGCTGAAATCTGTCATCAAATCCTGAATAAGTAATATTTCCTCCACTTTTAATACCTACTGAAATATTGAATTCATTATTAATTTTAATATCATCAAAAATCTGTGAAGTGTTTATCCATAAATCCATATAAATTTTCCCTGTATGATGCCAAACATTTTTACCAGCAGCTACAATATCTCTTAAACCTTTTGAATAAACTTTTTTATTGTTTATTTCACAATAAATATAATTCTCATTCGAATCCATAGCTTCTTCTGCAAAGTAGTCAAAGCTTATATAACCATCAATAACAGAACCTCTAGGGATAGTAATATTTTGATAAATCTCAGAGAAATCATCTTCATAATAGGCTGCATCCATAGATTCATCATATGGATCTCTCTCAGGTACAGCTATTAATGTTGTATACATACCTATATTATTACCAATCTCGCCAAGACCAAAATTTCCTGTAAAATCTCCTGTGATTGATCTATTATTAAAACCCCAATAACTCTGATAGTCAAAATAATTAGTACTTGAATTATAATATTCATAATAATCTATGTCATAACCATACCATTCAAATAGACTATCTGAATTTATTGTAATTTTGAATGTATCCCCTTTCATCCATGGTGTATAAAAGTCGGTTTCATTACCAGTAAAAGTATAATGAAGTCGATTATCACTGTCATAGATAAAAAGTAAATCCCAACTAGTTTCAATTTCGATTCTTAAAAAATGTATTCTTATTACTTCTGCGCTAGAATTACTTATTGTGGTATGAACATTAGACGGATTAGTCGGGTCATGGTCTAAATCACTATCATAATTATGATCTGGAAATCCTGGTGGATCTAAATTTGATTCCGCTATATAATGTCTAAATGGAGGATCTAGTTCATAATAATAATTTTTTTGAACCCATTCTCTTGTATCCTGAATATTTCTTACATTAGTTTGGATTTTTGAGGCTTTCCAATCATGAATATCATCTAAATAATAAGTTAAATTCGTTTCTACTTGATTTGAGGCTGAGACTTCTTGGTTAAAATCATATAGATTACCCGTATCAGTTATATTTAAAGGAGATTCAGTTCCTTGAAATAGAATTGTTTCGCCATTAGATATTTCTAATTTTTTATTATCTTGATTAAAGTTATCATTAGTATAATTGCTACTACTATTTGATTTTATAGTTTTATCAAACATGGTAACATTTATTAATAGAACCATAAATAAAATGGTAGCAATTAAAACACTTCTTTTCTTTCTCATTTTTAGTCGAGATTTTATTGTTTTGTTGTACACAAATATCCCCTTGTTAAAAGATATCAATTTATAATTTATGTAATAAAAATAAAGTTTCATAAATTTAAATCATTCTACCTTGTATTTACACGAATAACTCCATTATCCAAGGGATGCTTAATAAGAATTATTTTGGTATTTATTATGAACTAGAAAAAAATAGTATTTCCTTCTATTAACAATTAGACTATCTTTTGATTTAATTTGGTAAGAATTCATTTTTTAAATTTTCAATTAAAGGTTTTTTATCATTCTTTGAAATACGATTTATATTAATGCCCCGGTTATTGAATGTATCAGGAGGGATATTTTCAAATAAGGAGAGTAATAAGATGAGAGCATTAGTAACAAGAGTTCGATTTCGAGTTCGTTCAAGCAAATTCATCAATTCAATTATTGATTTATTTTTCCATATTTCTGCTTCTTCTCGATTAGACTTTTCTTTTTGAAAATAATTGATTATTTTTAAATAACAATCTAATTCTAAGTCTTCGCTATTAATGTTGATTTTCATCTTCTCTTATCTTATTCTTATCTTCTAGTAATTTAATCTTGAAACAGGTTTTTAAGCCCATTTGTTTTATCAATTTTGTGTGTTGTTATTCCGCACAATATAATTATTTATTTTATTTATTC
>JBHLNL010000021.1:9507-30470 GCA_048941605.1 Promethearchaeota archaeon
CCGATACGTATTTAAAATTCAAAATTTTTATGAAAATATTTTGTGTGTAAAAAAATTTTCTACGTTCCTAATAATTAATCTTCCAGCTATTTTATTTTCCAATATATTATATAGATATCATTTGAATTCAATAAAGGAAAAATCTAATGAACAATCCCGATGATATTAATTTTTAATTTATTCTTAATCAATCAAGTTCATTTATAAAAATAAAGAGACTCCAACAATCTTAGATTGAGTTCTTCAAATGGTAGGGTGAATATAGACTTATTTTATGGAATAAATGTATTATTCTTTTTTTAGTATTAAATGTACTTACTTTCATGCATAATATTTACATTAGCGTTTTCGGTACATTGTATATACGTATTGGTCTATATATCACCCCTTCTTTAAAGAAAAATTAGATTTTTTCTGCATTACATAATAAGACAAATCTGTATATAAAACTTTACTTCAAACTCAGATTTAATAAATATCTATTAAAACCATTTTAAAAAAACAATAAAATAAAATTGTAAAAAATAATTATATTATCCACTTACCTTCTTCATAAATCACTTTATCATCGGCTAAGATTTTTGAATCAGGTAATTTCATATTTTTTAAAATATCCCAATGAATTCCAGCTTGATTTTTTGAACCTGCTTCTCCAATTCCAGATCCAAGAGCGCAATGAATTGTTCCTCCTATTTTCTCATCGAATAACATGTTTTTCGTAAATTGAGTGATACCATAGTTTGTACCTATCGCAAATTCTCCTATTACATCGGCATTTTCTATCTTTAATATTTCTTTTAATAATTCTTCACCTTTATCTGCGGAGGAATTTATTACTTTTCCATCTTTAAATTCCAAATAGATGTTCTGAATTTCATTTCCTTGATAAATTCCTGGATAAGTGAACCGTATATGTCCATTTACAGAATCTTCTACTGGAGCAGATGCAACCTCACCATCAGGTAAATTTTTATGGCCAGAATAATTAATCCATATTCTATCTTTAAATGACATTGTTAAATCAGTGTCTTCACCAATTACCTGGACTTTTTCAGTCTTATTAAGATAATCACATATTATCTTATGTTTTTTCTCAAGTTCTAACCATTCTTTAACTGGGTCTTCTTTATCTAAATATAGTGCCTTTTGAACAAATTCAAAATATGAAAATAAATCCATATTTGCTTCTTGTGCAAATGAGTTGCACGGAAATGGTAAAGCAAGATACTTTAATTCATCTGTACTCATCCTTTTCATAAGGATTTCCCATATTTCTCTATTAGCAGGTGATCCTTGACATTTTGAAATCAATTGAGGATCTACTGAACTCAATTTACGAGTATTATAATCCCCGAATATTACTATATAGCCATCAAACTCAGATAATATTGCTTTCTGAATAGGATCTACATATTCTAAGTGTTCTTGAGATGCATATTTATAAAATAATTCTTGTGTTCCTTCAATTTGTGGATTTAGAAGAGGAAATCCTCCAGCTTTGATTATTTCAACATACATTGCTAAAAAAAGATCTTTTGCTAATGATGGGCCTGTAATAAATATTCTTTCTCCTTTCTTTACATCAACTGCAAAATTAATTGCTAATTTCGCTAATTTCTCATAAAATATGTTTATCATATTTCAATGATTTGTCTATAAAATTAATACCATTCTTTTTAGTTAGAAATCGAGTTTTATATTAAAAAGAGACAATTTTTTGATAGATTTTTACATCATTGTAATTAAAACCTTAAATAATTCTAATGTGAATTAAAATTGTTAGTTATTGTGTTAATTTGTATAATATAAAAGGTGAAATTTTATTTCAAAAACAAAGAAATTAATTGGTATGGCTTTTGATACTGGAGGTACCATGTCAGATACTTTTATAATTGATGAACATGGAGTTTTTATTGTAGGAAAAGCGCAAACAACTCCAGAAAATGAATCTAATGGAATATCAAATTCTATTCAAGATGCTTTAGAACAATGGAATACAAAAATAGAAGAATCAGGCCATTCTATTGAAGTATTAGTATATTCTGGCACAGCTATGGTGAATAGGCTTTTAGAAAGACAAGGTAATAGCAATATAGGTGTAATCGTTAACGCTGGATTTGAAGATTTGCATAGACTTGGTAGAGCTTTGCAATGTTGGATTTATCTTGATTATGGGGGAAGACTACATGCTAGGGAGCATGAGCATCCAGAACCGCTGATTCCAAGAAAACAAATTAAGGGTGTTAGAGGAAGAATAAACTTTTGGGGAGATGAATTAATACCTCTATATAGAAAAGATGTTGAGAAGGTTGTTGAAGAATTACTTGATATGAACGTTGATAGCATATGTGTCTGTCTTCTTTGTTCCTACATGAATTCTAGTCATGAATTACAAGTAAGATTTATCGCTGAAAAAATAATGAAAGAGAGAGGAAAAAGTATTCCTATTATTTTATCATGTGAGCATAATCCTGTTCGGGGTGAAACGCCAAGATTAAATGCTCTTATTATTGAACAATATGCCGCTGAACCTTCAAGAAGACAATTAATAAATATAGCTGAAACAATGAAAAAAAAAGGAGTTACAGCTCCTTTAAGAATTCTAACTACATATGGTGGAACTATATCTCCATATCATAGGACGCTTATACCAACCATGGTTTCAGGTCCAATTGGAGGAATGATTGGTACTCAATTCATTGCAAAAGAATATGGAATAAAAAACTTGGTTTCTTCCGATGTAGGAGGAACAAGCTTCGACGTAGGATTAGTGATGGAAAAGTATGTACCCACAAAATGGGAAAGCTCTATGGGGAGATTTATTTTAAATATCCCAATGATTGCATTAGATTCAATTGGAGCAGGAACAGGGATGTATGTAAAATATAACGATATTTCAGGCCGCTTAGAGTTTGGTCCTGAAAGTGCGGGGTATAAAATAGGGGTTTGTAACGAAACCTCTGGAGTTGAAACAGTTACTATGACAGATTGTAGTCTAATATTGGGTTATCTTAATCCAGATTATTTCTTAGGAGGTAAAGTTGCATTAAATAAAGACAGGGCTTATAAATACATTGAAGAACAAATTGCTGAACCTTTAAAAGCCGATCCATATAATAGTGCTAGAGGAGCTTTGGATTTAATTGAGATTAACATGAAAAATCAT
Source organism: Promethearchaeota archaeon (assembly GCA_048941605.1). GTDB lineage: Archaea > Asgardarchaeota > Lokiarchaeia > Sigyniarchaeales > SOKP01 > Loki-b32. The sequence continues at coordinate 12,674 of JBHLNL010000021.1, forward strand.
CTTAATGGAATGATTCAAGGTTTGGGATTTAGACCTGAAAATTACACGCTTATCTCATTTGGTGGAGGAGGACCTTTACATGTAGCGGGGTATTCAAGGGGATTAAACTTTCAGGATATATTAATCCCAGAATGGGCCCCCGCTTTCTCTGCTTTTGGATGTGCTTGCGCCGATCATTCATACAGACATGAAAAATCAGTTGATTTGGTTATTCCTCCAGATGGCAGTATGCTTGCCTTTGTATCGTCAATACTTAGCTCTACATGGAGTGAATTAAAAAACAATATAGTAAAGGAATTTGAAGCGGAAGGAAGAGATCCTACTGAAATGATTTTTAAACCTTCACTTCGTTTACAATATTTTGGTATGTTAGATGATTTGGAGGTACAATCTCCAGTAGAAGAATTTACAATAAACTTTTCATCTGAGTTACAACGATATGATTCTCTTGAATTAAAAGAAATTACTAAGCGCTATGATAAACTTTTTGAGGAAATATTTCGCAGGGGTACAAAAAGCCCAGAGCTTGGATATCATATAACGAAAGCAATTGGTACAGGTATAGTTCCTGTTACAAAACCTAAATTACCAGAGCATGGATTTAGTGAAAAAAAACCATCTGATAATGCATCTAAAGGAACAAGAAATATCTACTGGGATAACAAATGGCATGAAGCAATGATCTGGGAGATGGAATTAATAAATGCTGGAAATATTATAATTGGGCCTGCTATCATCGAAGCACCAGCAACTACTTTGATTATTCCACCAGGAACTCAAGTAAATTTAGATAAACACAGAATTTTTCACTTAGAGGTGTAAAAAGTGTCAGAAAAGCCAATTGGATGGAATGGTAAGAAATTAAAAGAAATGCTACAGCTAAGTGAAACCCTGTTTAACGAAACAAAACATTATTATGGTATAGATAAACTTAATTTAAAAGAACAAGATCCATTTAGATATGAACGAGCATATGCTAGTTTAAGAGGAGCATTAGTTTCTGCGAGAGAAACAGCATTACATGTTGCTGCTTCCCCAATTGTTAGAGAAATTGGTGAGTTATGTTTTGCATTATATACTCCAGAAGGAGATTCTATTGTAGTGTCCACAGGAATTTTGGTACATGTTCATACTATGAGTGAAGCAGTTAAATTTATGATTAAAGAAGAATATGAAGAGGATCCAGGTATTAATCCAGGTGATATATTTCTTAATAATGATCCTGATTGTGGAAACGTGCATACTACAGATGTCCAAACAATAATACCAATTTTCTGGGAAGGTGAATTAATTGCTTGGGCAGGAGGAGTTACTCATGAAATTGATATTGGTGGCATAACTCCCGGACATGTTTTAATGTCATCTATTCAGCGTTTTGATGATGGAGTTTATTATACGTGTAAAAAAATAGGTTCAAATGATAAAATTTGGAAAGATCATATGATCACTGCTAAAAGATCAGTGAGATCTCCGATGTATTGGGAGCTTGATGAAAAATGTAGATTAGCAGGAGATCTAATGATACGTGATGCAGTATTAGAATTTATAGAGAAAGAAGGAATTGACTATTATAAGCGATTCATACGCGAAGCTATTGAAGAAGGAACAAGAGTATTCAAAGAAAGAGTAAAAGAAAGGTTAATCCCTGGAAGATATAGAGCTGTTTCCTTTATAGATCAAGTTGGAGAATGGGAAGCATGGCAACCCAGAGCAAAAGTTAATAAAATATATAATCAACCACTAGAAATCATAGCAAGCGAAGAAGGAAAATTATATCTTTCTTTTGATGGAGCAAGTGCATGTGGTTCAAATTCAGTAAATTGTGGAGTTGGGGCATTATCAGGCGCTACATGGGTTTTATTAACTCAAATTTTAATTTATGGGGATAAAGTTAATGATGGAGCATATTTTGCTGTAAATAATTATTTCCCAAAAGGTTCATGGGCAAACCCAGGAGACCCTTATTTATCATATCAAAATCCTTGGGCAAATTTGATTCCTGCTTATTCTTGCATGATGAAAAGTCTATCATATGGATTATATTCTCGTGGTTTTAGAGAAGAGGTTTTTACTGGGTATGGACTTACTAGAGATGCGATTCAAGGGGGAGGTACTTATAATTCTGGACCTCTAGAAGGTCAGTTATGGATGTTGTCAACATTTGAAATTAGTGGACAAGGATTAGGTGCTAGTGCAGTAAGAGATGGATTAAATTGGGGTTATGCAATGTGGAATCCTGAATCAGATTTAGGTGATGTAGAAACATGGGAATTATTTCAAGGAGGTGTTCCCTACTTAGCTCGGAAAATAAAACCTAATAATGCAGGACATGGAAAATATCGAGGAGGATCAAATTATGGAGGGATTGCTTTAGTGGCAAATTCTAAAGATATAGAATTTTTTGGTATTGCAGAGGGTTTAGTTTTTAGTGGAGCAGGAGGTATGCATGGTGGGTATCCGCAACCCACAGCTTATCGACTTATTGCTAAAAATACAAATCTAAAAGAGATTTTTGAAAAAAGGGAAGACTATCCACTTTGGGATCCAGATCCTGCTAATGGAGAATTCGAACGATTATTAAAGGGTGATATTATAAGAAGACCATATGCACAGATGTATCCGATTTCTCTAGATAATTATGATATGTTTCATTGGTGTATGAGTGGAGGCCCTGGCTACGGAGATCCACTTGAGAGGGACATTGATTCAGTTAAACAAGACCTTAATGATGGAATTTACACTGAAGATAAAGTAAGCAATATTTATGGGGTAATTACGGAATATAATAATGAGAAAGAGGAATGGTTAATTGATGAAAAAGCAACGGAAGAACGACGCAAGGAAATTTTAAAGGAGAGAATAGAAAAATCAGTAACCTTTGAAGAATTTTGGAAAAATGAGCGTATAAAATTAACTGAAAACCAACTTAGTAAACCTGTTAAAAGAATGTATAATGAAAGTCTCGAATTATCTAATAAGTGGGCTAAAAATTTTAGAGAATTCTGGAATCTTACAGAAGATTTCAAAATGGAGGTGAAATAAATGGTAAGTTATGATAAAAAAACTTTAGAAAGGATGATTGAGGGAAATTTATCTTGGGAAGAATTAAGACCTATTATAAGTGGAAGAAAGGATGCTGATAGATTCGACAAAATACTCAAAATTTTGCAGGAACGTGTCCCTTGGTCAGAAAAAATAATTTTGCCTCTTCATGAGCATTTATACATTGTTGCGAAAGAAGGTCAAAGAATTGTTAAGTGTGACTGTGGATATGAATTTGGGGATTATAAAATTAACTGGAAAACAAAATGTAGAGTTAGGATAAGAGATACTTTTGAATCTATTGAAGAACTCTACCTTAAAGACATGGGGTGCGATCCTAACTGGCAAAATCTTAGAGAGTATCTCTGTCCAGGATGCTTTACACTTTTAGATGTGGAGGCAGTACCACCTGGATACCCAACAATTTTCAACTTTTTACCTGATATTGATACGTTTTATGAGAAATGGTTAGGTAGAAAGGCACCAGATAAATAGGATTAAGATACTATGGGCGCTTTTAATTTTTCTTTTTTTATTTTTGTTTCATCGAAATGCTTTTCTTTATGCCAAGTATAAAAACCTAAACTAATTAAAAAGAAAGAGAAGATTAAATAACCAATCCAAAATGTAAGGCCAAATATAAACCATCCATAAAATTCATATTGTACATGATGAGCTGGATTTAAAGTTACAAAAGTTATACCAACTAATGCTATAATTGATGATATAACACCACAAATACAATCAAACCATACAGCTTTATTACTACTTTTCCTTTCATCATTGGCCATACAATTCAAACCCAATAATTTATTTGATGAGCTATTTTAAGAAATCTTCTAGAAGATTATAAACATTATTTAAAATATTTAGATCTGGTAAGAAAGTAAACCTTACGTGCCCTTTTCCATAATCTCCAAAACCTGAGCCATAAACTCCGCAAATTCCAGTAGTTTTTAATAAATCAATTGTAAACTCTCTATCATTATTCCACTTTTTTAATTCATTAAAATCAAACTTTGGGAATAAATAAAATGCTCCATTAGGTTTTACACATGTTATACCTTCAATTTTTCTTAATCTATTGTATGAATAATCTCTGCGTTCTTTTAATTTTTTTACCATTTCTTTCGTATGGGTACCTGGGTTCTTTAATATCTCAATTGCTGCATATTGAGCAATAGAATTTGCAGAAAGTCTTGCTCTTGCCATTTTTGCAATACCAGCTTTTAAATCTTCAAGCTTATTTTCCGGGTCATGATAATACATATAAACTAATCGCCATCCAGTGGCAAGATGAGATTTAGAAAATCCATTCAAACCAATTATGGGTACATCTCTACTAAGAGATGCTGGTGAAGTAAAAGGTTTTTCATATATAATTTGGTCATAAATTTCATCTGAGATTATCATTAAATTATACTCTCCAGCAATATTAATTATTTCTTTTATCATACTTTCACTATACATTACACCCGTTGGATTGTTGGGAGAGCAAATCAAAATTGCTTGAGTTTTTTCCGATATTTTACTTCTCAAATCATCAATATTAGGTTCCCAATCGCTAAGTTCATCCAATTCGTATTCTACAGGGATTCCATTAAAGAATTTAGTATAATTAATATATAATGGATAACTTGGTCCAGGAATAAGAAGTTCATTTTTATTTTCGATTAAACCCGCAAGTATAAAGAAAATTGCTTCAGTTACTCCCGAAGTAACTATAATGTCCTCAGATTTAATATCAAGATTGTTAGTCTTAGAGATATATTTACTTAATCGTTCACGAAGTTCAGGAGCTCCTAAAGAATCAACATAAAAATTTTTTCCTTTAAATGTAGCATCTGCTGCAGCTTGTGAAATATATTTTGGGGTATCGAAGTCATAGATAACTGGGTCTCCAATATTTAAATGCAATATTTTTTTTCCACTCTTCGCAACTTCATTTGCAACTGCTGCAATCTCTCTTATGGCATATTCAATCTCCCTTAACCTTTGAGAAACCATTATTTTTCACAGTTAGCTAATATTTTATCGTCTTAAATCTTTATATGATTGGAAATATTGTAGAAAATTAATTAAGTTTATTATCAGTCTTCAAACAAGCAATCTTAATTCAATTTAAAAAAATAATATTTGGAACAATGATATAAATGGAATACATAGATAATCTTTATTTTTTAACTATTTATAAATATGAGTATGTAATTTTTAGAACTATGTAATAAATCCTAGCTTTATAAAATAGATTGAAAGAAAAAAAAAAATTAAAGTGGTGCTAGTTCTGGGGTTTTAAATTCATACCCACAATTTCCACAAAATTTAATATCAGGTTCTTCGATACCTGCGCCACATTCAGGACAGAACTTTAATTCTGATGTTACTGATGTAGTTGTTTTTTCAATAGGGGGTGTAATTTCTTTTTTTTCCGTTATTTTTACTTCTCGCTCTTTAGAATAATAATGAGCTGCACCTGCTCCAGCAAAAGATAAGCCTGCCGTTAAAAATCCTCCAATAAGGCCAAAACTGACAGTATGCATAGATATACTAATGCCCAAACTTGTCATATTCCAAAAATCATAAGTTATTTCTGGAGGGGGTGGGCCTAAATGTGCTAAATAGTCCTGAATAGGAAAAACTCCGGGTACAAGTATGAGCCATAGTATTTCAGCTATGATTAATATTACTCCAGTTGCTATAGAAGGAATCTTTACTTTCCTTAAGTCGTTCTTTCGTTTTGCTATTAAACCTGTTATAATTAGCAAAATTACACATAGACCTATTAAACTAGAGATTATTAATGATGAAATAAGAATCTCAGGTGGAAAAGTTGTTCCAGCCGGTCCACCCGTTGCAGCATAATTAAAAACATATAATCCCCAAAGCCATAGATTTGCTGTCCAATAACCCAAGAAATTCATTGAAACTACTGGTGTTATAAGAGTAATAATTCCTAAAATACCAGCAACAATTGGAAAAACCCAAATATAACCTTTTATATCAGCCATAGAATATCACCTTCTATTTGAATTTCTTTATTTTTTTATTTATTAAGAGTATAATTGAATCCTTGAGTTCAATTAAGGTAATATCATTTAAATTTTTTACAGGGTAATTAAAAAAAAAAAAAAATCTATGTATTTTAAGATTGAAAATTCTTTATCTTCCCATAAATGAAAGGATTCCAGTTAAAATTAGAATAATAGAACCAACCAGTATTAAGTAAAATCCAGCGAAAGGTAATAATGGAGCTGCAAGGACTAAGGGTACAATTGCTAATATCAGAATAATAATTCCAATGATAGCCTTTAAAATAAAGAGCATCTTTTTCTCACCCTTCTTCTTGATGAAATAGCATATTACTACATTAATAATTACGATGATTAGTATAATAATCGCAACTAAAAACATCGTTAGAACATCTCCAACTAATGGTAGCATTGCTGTAACACCCATAGATGAAACTAAGCCCCATAACCAATAGTAAGCTGTAATAGGTCCAACCGTGATATAAAAATAAGGTACAAACCATCCGACAATTATTAGAATATCTGCTAGAAAACAAAATAACCAAAATTTTGCTTTAACTTCCATTTTTATTCTCCTTTGATTTTTTTTTGAGTAAATTTTTAGCTTTATTTATTAAACTTTTTTTTGAATTTCTAAAAAAGGTATTTATTATTCTTTTCTATTACATTTAAACATTTCTGATAATTAGTTCATATTGGTTTTTTATAATTTTGAATAGGAAAGTGTAAAGAATCAAAATTATAAATTTAATTTAAATTAAAAAAAAGAATAATTATCCATAATTATAAGAATGTATTTACAAAAGAAATATTGATAATATTTTTCTATTTTTTGGAACTATATTATTCCCTAAAAGCAAGAATAGTAGAAATAATAGCAATAATAGCACCAATTAACATTAAATAGAACCCGATAAAGGGAGTAAACCCTGATAAAAAAACTAAACCAAATATTGGGACAATTATAAAAATCAAAATAATAATTCCGATAATGGCATTTAGAATTCCCATTATTTTTATATCTTCTTGTTTCCTCATCATCAAAAAAGCTATCACATTTATTATTACTAAAACTAAGACTATAACTGCTAAAATAAACATCATTAATGTATCCCCACTTAATCTTAACATGAAAAAATTACTATTATAATAATATAACCCCCACATCCAGGTGTAAGTATCGATTCCTACAGCCTGAATGTATAAATAAGGAAAAAACCAGCCTATAATCATTAGAAGATCTGCTATAATGTAAAAAATAAAAAACTGTACTTTAAATTCCATAATTAATAACCTATTGATTATTTATTTATACCTTAATTTTAATATATCGAAAACATTTTTCTGAATTACTAAATTAATTAAATATATTGTTTTTTTTTAATTTAAATCATCCAATATATTACATATTTACTAATTGATAAATTCTCACAACCAATCAAGAATTAATAACTATTTTAATTTATATTTAGATTCTTAATTATAATAAAAGATCCCAATTAATTTCTTTCTCAATTAGGTCTAAAACTTTCTCAATTTCATCTTCTTGAATCCCCGGTTTTAAACGTTCTAAGTTTCTCATTGTAGTATATGTATCAGAAGGACTCAAAATAATTGGTATTTCTTTTTTATTTGCAGCAGTAATCACACCCATATCTGGTTGTATGAACCCTGTTAATATCAATGTTGAAACGTCTTGATCTAAAGCAGCCATTGCCAAATCTGTTCGATCACCTCCTGTGATAAATGCTGCTCGCTTCACTTGCCGTAAATATTTTAATGCTGCTTGGGAATTCATAGCACCAATAAGATATGTCTCTACTAAATTACCTAATCCTGATATCGCTTGTTCATTAATTAATTCTCCTCCGATTTGTTCTTTTATTTCATTAACTCGAGGTGAAAATAATTCAAGACTCTTTTCTATTATACCTAATAGTGGTATTTCATATTTTTTTATATGTTCTTCATTGAGTTCTTTGATTCTAGCAATATATTCATAATTGATTTTATTAAAAAGTATACCTAATATACTGATTTTTCGATATTCAAAATAATTTTTTGTGAAAAAGAAATTATCTATGCAGCGATCTGAAGATTCTGGAGAAATATATATTAATTCACTAATTTCTAACGCTTGAGCAATACTTACATCATCTAAACCTACTCTAATAAACTTTCTTATGCTAGGATTACCTTCAATAATTACATAATCTACATTTTCTGTAATTTTTTGATATGCATTTTTTATTGTTTCTAGTGATTCTTTTTTTCTACTCGCATCAACCAAATCAACATAATATGCATCTGGAATTGATACAGGTGAAATTAAATCATATGGTAAATCAGTCTTGTAAACAGTGTTTAAGATGAATCCTACATCAGGATCTGCCTTATTTGTAAATGCACTTTTTGGAACACCTATAGGTTTAAAATAAGCAAACTTTTTTCCTTCTTTTTTCAATTTCTGAATAAGACCTATTGAAAGAAAACTTTTTCCTGCACGTTCTTCCAATGAGCTTAAATAATATACTTTTATCATTTCTTTCACTTCATATTTGTTTTTTATCTTTTTATAGTTATTTTAATATCCACAGCACTATACCCTTTTATAAAGGATAATAGGGGATTTATATCAAGTTCTACAATATCTGGAAAATCATTAACTAACTGTGAGAGCCTTAAAAGAACATCAATTATAGCATTAATATCAGAGGCAGCTTCTCCTCTTACTCCTTGTAAAAGACTATAGATTTTAGTATTTTCAATTAATTTTTTTGCATCATCTTTAGTAAATTTATAGGATAAAGCAAACGCAACATCTTGCATGAAATTTGCATAAATACCTCCAGTTCCGAACATTAAGAGTGGTCCAAATTGAGGATCTCTAGACATACCAATAATTATTTCATTCACTTTCGGCTCCTTTTTGAACTCTATCATTTCTTGAACTTCTACTCCATATATTTTAGCATTTTGAGGACCAAATTTTTTAGCATTGTTTACAATTTGAATATACGCTTCAAAAGCATCTTGTTCTGTCTCAATATTTAACAATATACCCCCAACATCAGTTTTATGTATGATATTGGGGCTAACAATTTTCATGACGGATTTACCTATTTCCGATAGTAATTTCATTGCTTGCTTAGGTGTTTGAGCTAGTCGTGATCTTGGAGATTTTATGCCATAACAGTCAAAAACTTCACTTGTTTCATAGCTTAATAATACCATCCTATTATCTTTACGAACATTGTTGAAGATTTCTTTTACTCTCTTTTGATTCACTTTAAAAGAGGGAGATTCAATTTCATTCAAAGGAATACTGTTTAAATATTCACGTCGTTTTATTAATGTTTTCAATGAATGAGCAGCTCGATCTGGAAAATGATAACATGGCACATGATTTTGTTTTAAATAATCTCTACCTTCTGAAATGTTTTTACCTCCTATGAAAGAACACACAATTGGTTTGTTATTCAAATGTTTTATAGATATTTGATGTATAAGTTTAGCAACTTCAGTAGGTTTTGTCTGAGCTTGAGGAGTTACTATTATTAAAGCACCTTGAGTTGTAATATCACCAAAATCGGTACCAGAATTCACACCAAAAACAGTTTTGATTGTAAATTCATATCGATCAGGAGTAGCATCTCCGACAATATCTATAGGATTAAAAATAGAAGCCTCTAATGGTAATTTTTCTCTTAATGTATGTAAAATTGGCTCAGAAAAATTAGCAAATTTTAAAGTTTCACGTTCAAATGCATCAGTTGCGACAATACCTGGTCCACCAGCGTTTGTAATTATAGCAAAAGAATTTTTTACGGGAACAGGTTGAAAAAGGAAAATCTCTCCATAGTCAAATAAATCTTCTATTGTTTTGGCTCTTATTACTCCACATTTTTCAAAAGCTAAATTATAAGCAATGTCTGCCCCTGCTAATGCTCCAGTGTGACTTGAGGCGGCTCTAGCTCCTGCTTCACTAACTCCAGATTTTAAAATAATTATTGGCTTTTTACGAGCTGCCTTTGGGAGAACTTCTAAAAACCTTCTTCCATCTTTAATGCTTTCTAAATAACATAATACAACTTTTGTATTTTCATCATCAGCAAGATATTCAATAAAATCCACCGCTCCTAAATCAGCCTTATTGCCCAAACTGATGTTGCATGAGAATCCAAAAGCCTGTGTCAGACTATAATCCATCATGCCAGTGAGCATAGCACCTGATTGCGAAATCATAGCTATTTCTCCGTTTTTAGGTGTTTCTGCTGCAAATGAGCCGTTATAGTTAAGACCTATAAAACCTAAGCAATTTGGACCTAAAAGTCTCATATTATATTTTTTACTAATATTAATCAGTTCTTCTTCTCTCTGAACACCTTCACCGCCAATCTCTTTAAATCCTGCTGATATTATTATTAAACCTTTTACTTTCTTTTTGCCACATTCCTCGGCTGCTTTATTAACAAATTTTCCTGGAATAACAAAAATAGCTATATCGATATCTTCAGACACATCTAAAACACTTTTATAGCAATTTAATCCACTTATTTCCCTTGCTGTCGGATTAATGGGAAAAACTTTTCCCTTATACTCTGATTTAATTATATTATTTAACACAGTATTACCAACTTTTCCTTCTTTTTCACTAGCTCCAATTACAGCAATCGATTTAGGATTAAAGAAAAACGAGATATCAGTTTTAGCCATTTTTATATTTGGTATTAATTATATTCTTAAGTTTGTATAAAAATCTATTATTGTAATTATTTTTAAATTTTTCATTGATTAAAAATTAATATCTTATAAGAAATTTCAAAAGCAAAATAGTTAAAATAATTTCATCCTTTCTTCTTGTATGACTCAAATAACAATAGTTACTAATAAAGGCAATATTAATATTACATTGTTTGATGATGAAGCACCTTTAACAGTCAGTAGTTTCCTCTATTTAGCTCGTCAAGGTTTCTATAATGGTATAATATTTCATAGGGTTATTGCCGATTTTATGATACAAGGAGGAGATCCTTTAGGGAAAGGATATGGAGGTCCAAAAGACAAAGGTATTACTGGATTTCCCTATAAAGGCCAAAATATAACTTATCCGTTTCTAGATGAATTTCAAAGTGGAAAGAAATTTAACAAACCGGGAATATTGGCAATGGCAAACGCCGGTTCTAATACAAATGGTTCACAGTTCTTCATCACTCATGTACCAACTCCTCATCTTAATAATAAACATACAATATTCGGAGAAGTTATTAGTTCTTCAGATCAAGATGTTGTTAATTCGATAGTTCAAGGAGATAAAATCCTTGAAATAAAAATTTTATAGAACTCTTAATTTTAAATTGAATTCTATATAACTTTTTATTTTTATACAACAGCATCTTATCAATACTAAAAATTTATAGATATTACTAATATTAATAAATTGGATTACAGATATTTTTTCTGTTTATTAACTTAAATGGTTTGATAAATCATGAGTAAAGATTTAAAAGATCTAATTAATTCAGTTGAAAAAGAGTCACAATCCTATGCTGAATTAGAAAAAAAAGTACATTCGTTAAAAGAAGAAAATGAAAGATTGGAATTTACAGTTCGCGAACAAAAATTATTAATAGAAAATCTTAAAAGTCAAATGAAAGACGATGATATTGAACAAACAAAATTACCAAGTGAAGTTGAGGTTTTAAAAGAAATTATTATTGTTCAAAGAAAGGAATTGACAGATAAAGACAACTTAATTGAAAATTTAAATGATAAAATGTTGGAATTAAGCTCTGGATTCGAGGAAAATGAAGAGATAAATTCTAAGGAAAAATTGAATGAAGAATTTGTTAAAAATCAAAAATTAATAATACAACTGACAGATAAGAATGAACAGTACAAGAGCCAAATTGAACAGTTACAAAGCCAACTTGATGATTTTCGCTCAGAAGAAAGTGAAGATGAGGATTGGCTTGATGATGATACCAAGGTAAAAGAAAATGAAGAATTAATAAATTTTAAAAGGTTAAATTTTCAATTAATGGAAGAAAATGGATTATTACGAGTAGAAGTAGAATCATTAAAATCAAAATTCCAACAAAGATTAGAAGAAGCAATATCAGAAGAAATAAAATCCGTTAATGAACGAAATACTATTTTATCATCTGAAATAGAAACCTTAAAAGAACATGCAAAAATAAGTTCAGAAGAATTAGAAGCCGCTAATAATAAAATTGAGATTTTATCTTCAGAATTGGAGGATTATGAAGCTCAAGTAAAATATCTAAAAGAAGAATTAGAAGTGATTAGTGAACCAGCAATCGTTAGCACGGAAGATGCTTTAAAATTTACTGAATTAAATGAAGAATTGGGCAGTGTAAAATCTAAATTATTAGACTCCCAAAGAGAAAATCAAGTTCTAAATCAAGTTTTAGGAGAATTAAAACAGAAATTTTTAAATAAAGAAAGTGAAGAAACGGAGATTGTACAAAAGATCTCAGAAAAACTGCCTCTCTCTCTTTTTTATAGAATCTATAATTTATTGGATGATAAACAAAAATTAAAAGTGGTAAATTCACTAATTCATGATTTAAAAAGTAATGATAGTGAAATTAAAAGAAATGCGATAAGAATTTTAAGTATATTAAAAAATAATATAGTTTATAATGCCTTCCTTAAGATGCTTGATGATAAAGATTGGTTAATTAGATATAGTGTTATTAAAGCTCTTAGTAAATTTGATAAGAAAAGTGAAGAGTTAAAACCAATATTGAAGAAACTCTCTAAAGATAGAGATGTAGATGTTAGAGAACTTGCTTTAAGAATTTTGGATGATTTAATTCAATAATTAATAATCTTGACAGACTTGTCATAGACTATAGTCGTATTCATAAGTCATTATTCTTTAATTAAAAATACAGATCTTTCATAACAGGATACTAAATAATGGGAAGAAGGTTATTTACACCAAACAGATGGAATTGGTCTCAAAAAGCAGAAAAATGGGTATATATTGAAATAACTAAAGATGGTAAGAGGATATATAAATATCAGTTAGAACCACCGCAAGAATTCATCAATCTAACAAACAGAATGAAAATACTTAATGAGAAATTGTTAAACACATTAGATCCTGAAGAAAATTCAAAAATATTCAATGAATTAATGAAAGTTTCTCAAAAAATGCAGGATATGGGTAAAACTGGTTAACTATGCCTGCTTATTTCTTTTCTTGAAAGATAATCTGCTAAATATAGAGGTTCAGGTTGTCTATGCTTTTTTGTAGTTGCTAAACAAATCTTTAATGCTAAATCAAGTGAAATTTTATAACCCTCACTAATAAATACTGGCCTAGATCCATTATTTAAGCAAACTGCAAATCCCAACAATTCATTTGATGATTTTTTTTGAATAACTTTTGGATCTTCCTTCCAAATAAAAGATTTACTACCTTTTATTTTTTCAATTTTCTGCCAATCTGAATATCCAAAATATGGATTTTTTGCTACTCCTATACTAGAAATATCCAATGCAAAACCAAGATGGACTGCTTCTCCGAACCTTCTTGGGTGTATTATTCCATGTCCATCACACATTATAAGATCTGGTTTTTTTGGAAGATTAGAAATAAGTTTTGCGAGAATCTTACATTCTCTAAATCCTAGAAATCCTGCTTTATAAGGAAATTTAATACGATCTTTTAAAAAAAAATGCTTTTCTTTTACATTTTGTTTTAGATTCCAAAGTACTGCACATGCGATTCCATACTCATGATTATCTTGAGTATAATATGAGATATCTAACCCGACAATAGTATTAATCATGTCAAGGGTCGTAATATAATCTTCTTTTGATGATTTTTTTATTAATTTCTGATATTTAATTTGGATTGCTTCTGCTTGTTCAAAAGAATAATCGTCTCTTAATAACTCTTGAAAAATTGACATACTAATTTAATTAAATTAAAAATCTTATGTATTATTAAATTCATATTGCTTAATATTATTCTACTTCATAAATTTTCTTTAAAATATTTGGTTTTATAAAAAAAACATTTAATATATTTCAAATTACTAATAAATTAATCATGAAAATCGCAGTAAGTGGAAAAGGTGGAGTGGGAAAAACTTTAGTTGCAGGTATTCTAGCAAGAATGTTTGCTAAAGATGATTTTAAAGTTCTTGCTATTGATAATGATTCAGCAATGAACCTAAGTTATACTTTAGGCATCGATGAGAAGACTAAAGCTAAAATAGTTCCTATAAAAGAAATGAAATCAATGATAGAAGAAAGAACATTTGTAAAAGGCGCTGGCCCTGGAGTTTATAATATAAATCCAGAAGTTTCTGACATTCCTGATAAGTATAAGGTTTCAGGCCCTGAAGGATTACAATTATTAACTTTAGGTGGAATAGAAGAGCCAGCAACCGGATGTTTATGTCCAGAAAATGCATTAATAAGAACTTTATTATACAACTTATTTGTTAAAAGAGATGAAATTGTTATAGTAGATTTTGAAGCAGGTATAGAGCATTTAGGAAGAGGTACAGCAAAAGGAATCGACTTAATGCTTGTAATTACAGAACCTTCTCAAAAATCCTTGGATTTATGTAAGAAAATAATTGATCTTTCTAAAAAGTTAGGTGTCATAAATATTTATTTAATTGCTAATAAAATAACTGATGATTCTCAGAAAGAAGTTATTATTCAAAAAACAAGAGATTGGGAGGTACCTCTATATCATTCAATCCCTTTCGACCCTGAAATTGGTAAAGCTGATTTAGAAGGTGAATCTCCAATTGACTATAACTCAAATTCAAAAGCTATTTTATCGATAAAATCTCTTTATAATAAATTAAAGAAATTAAAAACTGAACTATTTGATTTATAGGGATATAAGGTATTTTGTATTTCTTCTATATAAATTAAATCAGTTACTATATACTCTATATAGTTCTCTTTTAAATACCTAATTTTTATTTAGACGATTGGAGATAATCCAAAATTGAATAATTTATATACAAAGGAGGCGAATTAAAGAAGTTGAGAAAAAAAGAAAATCTTCTAGTGTTAGGAATGTTCTGCTTAATCATAGCATTCGTTCTAGAAATGGCAGGTAATGGAACTATTTTTGCTAACTTCATAAGCTTGTTATTTGTCGGTGTCGCAATTTTTTCTAATGCTGGATATCTGGTTTTAACTTCTTTAGAGAAAAATAAGAAATAGTTTTTTTTTAAATAACATCTGTTAAATCTAAATTCTGATTTTCAGCTAATTCTTTCCATTGTTCAATAGCTTCTTGAGCTTCATCTTCATTCATCATTTCAATTGCATATCCGGCATGAACTATCACGTACTTTCCAATTTCAGGATTTTGAATTAAAGCAATAATCACATTTTGTTTAATCCCGTCAAAGTCTACTAATGCTGTATTATCTTTAATTTCTAAGATTTTTCCAGGTATTGCTAAGCACATAAAAATCCACTAATCAAGACGATAATCAGTAATTCTTATAATATGACTAGATAAATAAAATTATTTGTTTCTTCTATTAAAACACTCTTATATAGCGATATGAAAAAATTATAGAAGTGGGATAAAACAATTAAAAAAATTTGCCTCTAACTATTTTTTTAAACTATAATATGAAATAAGATCGTCTAACCAATTGAAAATTTCCTCTTTTGATAGATGATCAACATTAAACTTCAATCGCTCTAATTCTCTTAGAATATTTTTAATATCTAATGGGATTGATCGTTGACATAATTCAAATAAAAATTCATTACTCTTTGTAACTAATGATTTAATTTCTAAATCCATACCTTCAAATATTGGTGTATTATCTATTTCGTCTACAGTTTTATCAAGATCTACAAGTAAATTTATTAAATTAAATAGTCTTCCAGTTTCATTACCTTTAAAGGAACTATTAAACTGAAAGAAATAACCCCTGTAATCATCTATAGGAATTAGTTCAGAGTATTGATTTGCTATTCGAATAACAGATTTTATATGTTTATATAAATTCGAAGGGACCCATTCATATAAATCAAAACTTGATTCTATTTCCTTACTTCTTATATCTATATTAAATTTATGCTCATCTTTAAAATAACCAAATGGTATAATCACAAAATCTAATAAATTAATAGATTTTTTCGATAAAGAATAGTTAAGGCCATCTATACTGTAAGTCTGATCCATAGAATGTTTAAATAAATCAAATGTTATTCTTTTATCAGCAGGTTTGTACATATAAAATAGCAATCCTTCAAAACCTTGAAGACTAAATTCTACTGAAAATCTTATATCCTTTTTAAGATTTGAACCATTATTAAATCTTGCATCAAGAAGTATATGATAATAATTTTCAAGATAATGAAAAAACCAAGGAGTATCACGCTTTAAATTAAACATAATTATTTTAACTCCACTTTATTTTTTTTTGCTTTACTTAATAATAATCCCTAGATAAATACAATGGAAATATTCCAAATAAATTAATAATTCTTTATTATTTAAATCTTACAATCTCAATAAGAATGTTAAGGAAAATAAAAAAAAATAAAAAAAATTATTAGATATTAGCTTAAAGATTTTCTATAGCTGTATTTCGTCTGGTTCGATGGTTCTTCAAACCAATCTCCTCAGAACTTACACCCATAGCTAAAGCTAACAATTCCGTTACATATAATATCGGAATATTATATTCGGTTTCAAATTTCTTTGAAAGATTTCGTTGTTCTCCATCTAATCGTTGAAAACATGCAGGACAGTTTACAACAATACAATTTGCTCCAGATTTTATAATTGAATCAAATTTTTGTTTTAATATAGCATCTCCATGTTCTGGAAATGGACCTGCAACAGCATTTCCACAGCATAATCCTAATTCTTCATAATCAACTACATTAGCCCCTGTTACTCCAACGAGTTCTTTCAAATTTTTTGGACGTAAAGGATCATCAGATTCCATCCATTCAATAGGACGCATATAATGGCATCCAGGATGACAAGCAACCTTTAGATCTCCCATCTGCTTTGTGATTGCACCTTTTACAGCACCTAAGTTCGACCTTAAAACATCAACAAAATGTTTTACATCAATGGAACCTTTATATTCTTTCCCAATTTTTGCCAATTCTTTATTAATGGTCTTTTTCTTATGTGAATCATGTTTTAATTGGTGTTGTACTCCACGAAGAGTATTTGTACAACCATTACAAAGCGAGATTATATCCTTTCCTTCTGCTTCTGCTAAACATAAATTTCGAGCACCTAAAGCGAGCCAAGCTGTATTATCAAAACTTTTAACTCCGGTGGGATCTGGACAACAAGCAAATGGAGCTTGTGATGTTTGAACCCCAATTTTGTCAAAAACTTTTCTGGAGGCGGCTTCAATAAAAGGAATTCTATTTCCAATAACACATCCTTCAAACATTTTATATTCTGTCATTTTTTTAACCTCCATTATAATTTCTTATCTACACCTATTGCTTTTAATAAAGTTTGTACTTCATTAATATCTGGTGCAACTACAGCTGGTAAGCCTAAGTCCCCGCGTCTTCTCTCGATTGCTGGTTGAGATGGAATTGCTTTTCCATTCTCGAAAACAGTTTTCGTTTGAGCTACAACATTGTCCGGTGCTAAACCAGCTCCGCTTGTTACGTTTTTTGCTAAAGTAATAATCTCGGTGACCTCTATCTTTTGGGCTATAGTTACA
>JBHLNL010000177.1:0-6948 GCA_048941605.1 Promethearchaeota archaeon
CATAAGAAGTCATAATAGTAATTTCATTTCTCCAATACTTATTTATTGGAACATTTAAGTAAATCCATGGTTCAGGAACCGCGAAAAAAATAATTTTACCTCCAGGTGCAGCGCAATCTAGAGCCTGATTTGCTGCCGATATAGCTCCAGTACAAACAATAACAATATCAGCTAACCTGTACTTATTGATCTTTTTTATTTCCTCTGGTAAATCTACACTTGCTTTAAAAATTTCATCTGCTCCAAACTCTTTTGCTTTTTGTAAGCGAAATTCATTGATATCTGTTGCAATCACCTTTTTTGCACCTCTAAGTTTTGCTAATTGCATATGTAACAATCCTGATGCTCCGCATCCCAAAATTAAGACAGTAAATCCCTTTTTGACATTTGCTAATCTTTGAGCACGACATACGCATCCTAGTGGCTCAATAAAAACGGCTTCTTCATAAGAAACATTTTTATCTAAAACATAGACTCCTTTTTTTTCGAGATTAATTTTAGGGATTCTTACATATTCAGCGAAACCTCCAGGATCAAAATTGGTATTATGAAGTAAGTTACATGCAGTATGATGTCCTTGCTCACAATAATGGCACTCCAAACAAGGTACATGATGTGATACAAATACACGATCTCCAATTTTATAATGTTTAACAGTTTCACTTATCTCTACTATATCTCCCGCGATTTCATGGCCTAGTATTAAAGATTCAACTCCTAATTTTTTCATCTTGGCTTTTCGATAATATTCTAATATATCTGAACCACAAATACCAGATTTTTTTACCTTAACTAAGAATTCCCCTGAACCTATTATAGGTTTAGGCATTTCATCAGTTCTGATATCATCATTATTATAATATCGAGCAACTCTCATTTTTCTTAAATTAAAATGAATAATTAAATGATTAATTATAAAATTTAAATTAAATCTATTTTATAGATTTATGTATTAATTTAATTGAAAGCACTTCATTTTAATGCTTATAAATGAATTAGAAAAAAGAAAAAGAATAGATTTGAATTGTTTATTTTGCTTTTCTCCGCCGTAATAGTTTAAAAGCAATATCAGTTCCCATTCCTTGGTTATAAGCTAATTCAATCCAAAGCATTGCAAGTGGTTCAATAAGTCTAGCATTTTTGAGCGGCCCCGCATCAATAACATCAAATCCAAGATCAAGTCCTAATTGCTTAGTTTTTGATTTGGCATCTCTATCATCTCCACAAATAAATAAACTTGCTTGAACAGAGCCGAATTGTATTTTATTTAAACTTTCTACACCAATAGTATGAACTGCTTTTATAACATTAGCTCCAACTGCCCATTTTGCGATTTTTTCAGCTGCTGATGGAGTAGTTTCTATTATAGGTCCTCCCAAATGGGGTGCGGCAGTAGTAGTAGAATCAATAATAATCTTACCGTTTAAATCTCCAGCAGTTTTAATAGACTCCTTTGCTCCTGACCATGGAATTGCGAGAATGATAATTTCACTAAATTTTGCAGCTTCTTCATATGTTCCCCCAGTTGTGTTAAATCCAACTGTATTGGCTAATTTTTTTGCTTTCTGAGGATCTCGAGAGCCAAACATAATAATGTGACCTTTTTCTGCCCAAATCTTACCTAGAGTACTTCCTAATCTTCCTGTGCCCAGTAAACCAATCTTCACTTTAAAAAACTCCTTTTTTTCTAATTGAAAATAAATCAGTTGATTATTTATATCTTATTTTAATGTTTGAATTCAAAATGCTTCATAATAATCTAATAGTTAAATCAATATTTGCACAATTACAATTAAAAAAAAAGGAAATTTAGTGATTTTTATTAGATTTGCTTCTGATAAGGATTTTAAAACTTTCATCATCAAGATCTTTAAACATTTTTAATTCATTAGTTAAAAAATCATGTAAAGCAATTCTAATAGCTTCACTTCTAGAAGGATAAACACCCATATCATTTAAAATCTGAATTGCTTGTAAATACTTCTCTGGTAAATTAATTGTAATTATCTTCAATTTAAACAACCCTTTTTACAAAATTTTAACATTAAATAGATTGCTGAAACTTATATTTTATATATTTTGTCGGATGGTTTATAAATTGATTATATTAATCCTTTAATGGTATTAATGGCTTAATTGCTAACGAATATGGTTCAATCATATATCTACTAAATGTAATAATATTATTAACGGAGTAATACACTTTTCTTATATTAACAAGAAAATATTTAAAAAAAATTAAGGATTAGAGAATGATTTCACATGCAATACCAATGAAAAAGCAGATTTATATAATTCTGCATGACCTACTTCTTTAATATCCTTCAAGTAATTTATTTTATAGTCTTCTTCTCTTTTTAAATAGGTTATATTTCTTGTTTTATGATCTTTGTCAAGAAAAACATCAATTTTCAAGACTTTTTGATCTATTCGACTTGGTATTTCAGGCATCATGTTAAATGTGAAAATTAAATCAGGTTCTAATTCATTTTTAGCATCTACAACAAAAAGTAAGTTTGGTTCTGCAACTGCGAGAAAACTTTCTAATGAGTGGAATAGATCATCGACATTTATGGTTAGTTTGGAATTTCCATTGATACCATATGCACTACAATCTGTAATTGTAGGTAATAGAAATTTTTCATTCCCTCGAAACGCAAGACTCATTTCATTAGGATTCAAGAACCTTTTAATAATAGGATCATCTTTTTCTAAAGTAAATTTATCCGTAATTGGGTCATTCCTAACATAAATTATCAATGATCCCGCCGAGATTAAATTAATTTTTTGATAATAAATATTTGAAATTGGATTGTATGGCAAATTGATTACCTCTTTATTCCCACCCAACCCAATCTGAGCTAGTAGATTCATCGGAACTTGACTAGTTAAAGTAAATAATAGAAAAGATCTAAAATCATTCAATTCAATGAAGTTAGAAAAACTTTCAAAACCTTGGTGAACAAAATTAACTTTTTCTTTTAATTCATTAGACATTTTAATCTATTAAATGAAGTTTTACAAGTTAGTTGGATCAATGAATTAAAGATAATAATTAAATCTAATCATCTATATATTTTGAAAGAAATTGTTTAAAAGATTTTTTAACATCTTGAGTTATATGGTGTTCTATCTCACAAGATAAATTCTCAATAACCTCTTCATCTTCTATCTTTAAAACTTGAGAAAAAAATTGATGAAGTAGAGTATGAATTTCACTTAATTGTATAGCAATTCTTTTACCTTCTTCGGTTAACCTAATTGCTTTTCTCGGTTCCCATTTTATTAATCCTCTATTCCTTAGTTTTTCCAACATTCCCGTAACCGAAGCTGGCTCAACCTGAAGATTTTCTGCAATTTCTTTATTTGTAACCCATCCTCCCTTCTTTCCCTTAGAGATATTATGAATTTCATCTAAATATCTTTGGTAACTTTCCGGAATATCTGAAATCTTTGAGACTGAGTTAGAGTTTTTTTTCGCCATTTCTGATTATTAAAGCTTCAATTGTCCTAATAAAAATTATTTTTTTAATATTTTTATCATAAATTATTCTTAAAAGTCTTTATGATTTCTTATATTTTAATTATTTTCAAGATAAATATAATATATTAACTGTTTATAATTTATTGAGTAAATGACAAAGAAATTCCCTGGTACATTATTTCTGTTAGTTGGAAACTCTGGATCTGGAAAAGACTCTATAATTTCAGGTATAATTAAAGCTTATCCTCCAAATTTGATACAAATTTACGCTCCGAAAAGATTCATTACAAGACCTCCTTCTGAATTTGAAAAAAATATTTCTATAACTCCTTCTGAATTCAAAAAAATGGAGAAAGAAGGAAAATTTACTTTAAAGTGGCACATTTATGGATTAGACTATGGAATTTCTAAAGAAATTGAGGATTTCCTTAAAAATGGACACCCAGTTTTAATAAATGTTAGTCGTACAATTATTAAAGAAGCAAGAGAAAAATACAAAAATATTAAGGTTATTTTTATCGAGGTTCCTTTTGATATAACTTATCAAAGAATAAAGAATCGAAAAAGAGAAAATGCAGTTTTGTTAAAAGAGAGAATTGAACGGGCAAGAAATAATCAAAAATTTCCAGATGCAGATTTTATTGTAGATAACTCTGGAGATTTGGATAATGCTATTAATCAATTTATAAATTATCTATTAGAAGTTATAAATAAAAGAGATGGAGATTAAAATTAAATAAAACTTTTTTAGAAATATACATTAAGTTTTATTATAATAAAATCAAGAGTGGCTCGGTTCGTATAGAAAACTTACTGATTCAGTGAGTTTATATTATGGTTAGTATTGGGGACAAAATTAGTAAAATCTGCTAAGATCCCTACTGTGAATCCCTAGAGACGGGTTCAATTCCCGTACCGAGCCCTCCTCATTTTTATAATTGACTACGCAGGGTAAGAATTTGGCGAAAATTGATCCAGATAAACTTAGAGACGTACCAGGATGGGAGATTAATGCTCCTGTGCCATTATGTATGGGTGGTGATTATCGCGCTTTAACTTTTTGTTGTAAACCTGGATATTCCTTAACTTACGTTCTTAAATGTGTAAGAGATGATAATCTGGATGATTTGGGACTTAGTTTGGAAGAATTTATCAAAATTAAAGAAAATTTTTCAAAAGAGAATAATTGGGATTCTGATATAGTTTGTTTTGGTTCTCTTTCATATTGCTGTATGAGGCGAAATGGGTGTCCAAGAAGAGATCTTGCATTAGTGGAAAGATATCCAGGAGTAAATTCTGAGGAGATAATGAAAACGTATTTTAATAAAAAAAGAGAATTATCAAGGAGAATTTTAGAACATATTAAAACTATTCAAGGAAAAAAGAAGGTTAAGCCTTATTTAGATTTATTCTGAGAATTATATATCTATAAATTATTTTATTAAATAGTTTCTAAGAATGTATAGAAAATGATAATTTCTATTACTCATGAGTTAGATCTTGATGGTCTAGGTTCACAAGCAATAGTTAGAAGGTTTTTCATTAAAATTAAAGGAGAAAAAACTGATAGAATTAAATTTTATTACGCTCACTATACAAATTTCATGGAAATTGTTAAAAAAACACTGAAAGTAATTCCTACTAATGGATATATTATTATTTCAGATATTGGATTCAATGATGAATTTTTAGCCTTGTTTCCTCTTTTTAAGGAAATAAGAAAAAAAAATTGTAAAATATTTTGGTTTGATCATCATATAATAGATGAACATATAGAGAGGAAGTTGAATAGAAGTATAGATGTGTATATAAATGACCCTACGAGATGTAGCGCTGAAATTGTCAAAGATTACTATTTACGTGATGATTCAATAGCCATAAAAATAGCTTCCTTTTCAAGAGACAGTGATTTCCATACTAAATTATATGATACTGCAACAAATTTGCAATCCATCATCGCGTTTAATAGAGGAAATAAGTCAAACAAGAATAAAAGGAAAGTTGTAGAATTTATGTCAGAAGGAATCTTTGAAAATGACTGGTATAATGATCAATTAGCAAAAATTAAAGTTTGGGAAGAAAATGAATCAACATTTGCCTTAAAGCATAGAAAGATAATAGAAGTTGAGGAATTTGGCAATTTAGTCATTTCATTTGCTAAAATTGGAGGAGGAAAAATAGTCAGATTATTAAAAGATTACTTTCCTAATTTAAAACTATATATTGGTATTGACGTTAGATATAATGAGATTGTGATACATAGCGATTATGTTAATTGTAGAGAGTTAGCTAGAATTTTTAAAGGTGGGGGCCATAAGAATAGAGCTGGATTTAGTTATAGTAAAGCCTTTGCTAAAATTAATGAATTGAGTAAGGAATTTTTAAGCATTATCAAGGAAAGTATTTATAAATTTAAAAATCATAATATTGAATAGAATTTTTAAATATTCCTTTTTTTCATATGAGAAATAGGAAGTTTTATAAAGCACAATTTTTTTCTCCTAATTAAGATGCTTCTAGAAAAGGTTATGCGTCATCCTCATAGGGATGATATATATATTAATGAGATAATAACTCCTCATAGTAGGGTTACACAAAGCGATAAACAAATGGTAAATCGCCTTCTTTTAAAAGAAATCACAAGAAAAAGTTTAGAAATATCTAATTAGGACTTTTTTTTAAAACGTAAAAAAAAGAAAAAAGTATTAGAGTTATTTATTTATTTTTGTACAAACTAATGGAACTACATAACCTAGTATAAATGTCGCAAATGCATATCTAGCAAATCGATAATAAACACTATCAATTGTTAGAAGATACTCAAATGGCACAAAGACAACTAGCAAAACAACTAAAGTTATTATGATATTAAGAATTTTCTGCTTGTTTGTTAGCTGTGAGGGATTATATTTAACATACTCTTGCTCCAATAGATATCCTATACCAAATCCTAATAAAGCACCTCCTACTTGAGCATATGCACCATCATCAGCATAAAGGACAGGAGGTATCACTAATCCTAAACCTGCATTAGGATATGCTATAGTTCCAATAACGAATAATAAAATAGCAACAGTAGCTGTTAAGATTATCTTTACAATAAAAGATAACTTGTTAAATTGCTTTGAAAAAAAAGGTTCTGTGTATATAAGTAATAATAAAACTCCGATACCAATTAAAAATCCTCCAATTATATCTTGAAGATCATGAACTCCAATAATTATTCTTGAAATTGCCACAAGAAAAATTATGACTGAGAGAATAATTGGAATAATTGGAACATTATTATATTTATATTTGTCCTTAAATTCCTTACTTAAACATCCCCAAACAACAGTTGAATTTTGTGTATGACCTGAGGGAAATCCATATGAGGGGTCATCAAATCCATAATTATCACCAATATTAGTTGCTACTGGTCGAGGATCTCGAAAAATTGATTTGCATAATTGATTAAGATACTG
>JBHLNL010000178.1:0-6873 GCA_048941605.1 Promethearchaeota archaeon
TAAATCATATTTTCTGAATGAATATTCATTCAAAGTCTGAGTAAAAATAATATTTGATTAAATCCGTTTTATTAAAAAAAGTAATTGAATTTAATAAATCAAAGAATAGAATTTTATTGATGATTTCATAAGACAGAAAACTAATTTTATGTAAATAAAATGTAGATTATTGAAAGACTTGCTTAAATTCAATTTGATAGAATTCTTTTAAAAATCAATAAAATTGATTAAATTTATTATTTCTAAAAATTTATGTTGTTTCATGACAGTTCTTATTGAAAAAGATTACCCTATTTATTCAATTATTATAAACAACCCTGAAGTCAAAAATGCTGTAGATGGCATTACAGCTGAAGAACTTGCTGATGCGTTTCGTAAATTTGAAAGTGATACTAAGGCGGAAGTAGCAATATTATGGGGTGCTAATGGTACATTTTGTTCAGGAGCAAATTTAAAAGCAATCGTAGAAGGTAATGGTAATCGAGTTGAAAAAGAAGGGGATGGCCCCATGGGTCCTACAAGGATGAGATTATCTAAACCAGTAATTGCGGCAGTAGCTGGACATGCTGTCGCGGGAGGTCTTGAATTAGCAATATGGTGTGATCTACGTATTGTAGAGAAAAGCGCTATATTTGGTGTGTTTAATCGTAGATTTGGAGTACCCTTAATAGATGGTGGTACAATTCGTTTGCCTCAACTTATAGGTTTAAGCAGAGCAATGGATATGATCCTTACTGGACGACCCATTACAGCGGAAGAGGCATACTCATGGGGCCTTGCTAATCGAATTGTTGAGGATGGTCAATCAAGACAAGAGGCAGAAATATTGGGGAGAGCAATCGCTAAATTTCCAAAAATTTGTATGAGAAATGATCGCATGTCTACTTATAGCCATTTTAATCTAAATTTTAAAGATGCATTAGAAAAAGAATTTGAGTATGGTATAAAAACTCTGGAAAGCGGAGAGTATCTAAAAGGAGTTGAGGCTTTTACTGAAGGAAAAGGAAAACATGGATCTTTTTTATATTAAGTAATTATATTAAATAATTGAAAATAACTTAAAGTAGTGATAATATGATATTTTTTGATGAATTTAGAGTAAAAACATCAGAACGGGAAGAACTAGTTGATATAACAAATGAAATTAGAAATATCATCAGAAATCATGACATAGAGGAAGGTGTCTGCCGAATATTCATACCACATACAACTGCGGGGATAACTATTAATGAAAATGCTGATCCATCCGTTATTAAAGATATCAGTAATTATTTGATTAAGTTAATTCCTAAAGGAGGTGGATTAGGATATTCTTTTAGACATCGTGAAGGAAATTCTGATGCACATATTAAATGTACTTTAACTGGTCATTCAGTTGACATTTTAATCCATGAAAAGAGACTAATGTTAGGGACTTGGCAAGGTGTAATGTTTGCGGAATATGATGGGCCAAGAAATAGGAGAGTTTTTGTACAATTACAAGGAGATTAAAATATTTTTTCCTCCCTTTTAGGAACTATCTTTTTTCGATTAGAGAATACTCAATCCTATCTAACCAATCTTCTACGAGAGAGACAAATAAATTCTCTTTTTCAATTTGTAGATTATGGCCAGCTTCATCTAAAACAGCAAAAGTAGCTCTTGGATAACTCTCAATGATTTTCCATGCATCTTGATAGCCAACTGTAGTATCTTGTCTCCCTAATAAGAATAATATGGGTTTTTCATAACTTCTTATTAATTGATCAACTTTAAATGAAAATTCATAACCTTTTTCAAAAATATTCATAAGATAATCTTCATCAGCAATTTTTAAACCTGAAAGAACTTCATCTCTAAACCTTTCACATATTTTTGGACTTTGGATTACAATACTTTCCTCAAATTCTTCAGCTTCTAATTTACTTAGATTAGATATAGCTTCACTATCTTTTCTTAAAACTTTATGTTCTAGGGGTAATTTTCGCTCCTCAGGCTGAGCTACTATTAAGGGGCATATAAATAAAACTCCATCAATAAGCTCTGGTTTCTTTATAAGTAATCCTCTAGCTAAATAAGATCCATATGATTCACTGGCAATTATAAATTTCTCATGAGGTATCACATTGTTGATAAATTCTAGTACAACATCTAACATCTGATCTGAATTATTTAACCACTTTCGACCAGAAGTTTTACCCATTCCAGGTAAATCGAAATAAATTCGTTTATAATTGTATCTATTTTGAAAAATAGGCTCCATGCATCCTTTCATAAGGCGATGATCAGGCATAAAACCATGAATCATTAAAATTGGTTTCCCTTGACCATAAATTTCATAATAGATTTTTATATTTTTTAGGTCACATTCCATACTTATTCACTTAGTTTAATACAGAAAAATATAATGAGAACTTTAAAATAAAATCTTTTTATAAAAAAAAATTCAAATTTAATATAAATTACGTTGAATTTTATCATTAATTTTGTTTTGATGAATAATGGATGTTGAATTCTATTGGTTAGGAGTTTTTTTAGCTTTACTAGCAGGGTCAACAACTCAATTGGGTGGAGTCTTTCAAAAAAAAGGAGTTACCGAAATAACCGAAGAAGCTAAGTTTATGAGGAGTTTGGTTAAAAGGCCTTTTTGGATATTGGGAGTGATTTTAAGTTTTGGGGTTAGTTCAATATTTTATTTAATAGCTCAAGCAATGATTGGTCCTGCACTTATACCTGGGTTAATGTCCTTTGGATTAATTGTTTTAACTATAGGATCGATCAAAATTGTAGGAGAGAAGCTAAAAATGGATGAAATAATTGGGATTTTGTTGATGATAGGAGGAACTTTGTTATTAAGCTTTAGTCAATTATCAATAGATCTCATTGAAACTAATCTAATTGAAATTGGACTGATTCTTCGAATAACGATTTTCACTATTGTTATTGTAATTTTATCTATTTTATGTTATATTTTCCAGAAAAAAAGCAATAGATTTAAGGGGATTTTACTTGCGATCTTATCAGGTTTTATGTTTGCTCTTTCAAATTTATGGATAAGCCAATTTATAGGAACTATAACAGATATATTCAGTGGAGTTTTTAATACAGCTCAACTTATAATCTGTATAATTGCTATAATAATCTTAATTTTATCTAATGTATTAGGTTTAACAACAATCCAACTTGCTTTTAGAGTAGGACAAGCTAGTAATATGGTTCCTATTCAGCAAGTTCCTACTTTGATTGTGCCAATTGGCATATATTTTCTAGTATTTTTAGCGGTTCCGCCTCATATTTTCTCTATTTTCTTTTTAATATCTGGTGTCATTTTGATTATAACTAGCGTGTTTTTATTAGGGAAAAGATCGGCAAAAATGGAAGAAATAAAATAAATTTTTATAATTTTGAGACAGAATGAAAAAAATTATATTCTTTCAAGCTCATCCTGATGATCTGGAACATAAATGTGGTCATTTAATGCATTATCTTAACACAAAAAGTAAAGAGAAATATGATATTAAAATCGCTTCTATGACTAAAGGCGAATTCGGACTTCCTGGGCCTCAATATGATAAATTTAAGGGAGAATTCCTTGCTAAAATTAGAACACGTGAATTGTTCAATGCAGAAAAAATACATGGAATCAATCCTGAAAAAATTGATTTTTTTGGATATACCGATGGATTTGTACCCTTCAATAGTGATTTTATTGATAGAATTGCTATCTATTTAAAAAATGAAAGACCTGATATTATTTTTGCTCCAGAAGCAATCTATTCATGGTATTGGCATATGGATCATATAAATACTGGAAGAGCAGTATTTTATGTCATCCGCCATAAAATGATTGATTTTACTCCAATTCTTTATTTTTATACTTCTTTAAATCCAAATTTCTTTTTTGGTTTTAAAAAGAGAGATATCAAAGCTTTAACATACAAATTGATAGATTGCCATAAAACACAGCAATGGCTTCTAAAATATACTATGCTTCCATATCGACTATTTAGTAGATTTGCTGGAAGAAAAATCCCTGGCTGGAAATATGCTGAACCATATCGACGAATATATTTCAATAAAAATAATTTACATAAGAATAAGCAACCATTAATTATCCAAATTTTTACTCACTTCTTTTCCAGCCTTCCATGGACTAAAGCAAAATATCCTCAAGATATATTAAGAAATCAAAAAGGATAAAAAAAATAACGTTATAAAATAAAGATAAATTAATTTTGTTTAAGGTGAAAGTTTATGGCAACTGCAGAAGAATTAAAACAAGCCTTAGAAAAATGGGCAAAAAAGCTTGATAACCCTGAAATTGCAGAAGAATTTGAAGATTTTAATAAAACAATGCAATTTATTTTTCCTGATATCGATTATAAGGCAAAGCTTGTCTTTCAAGATAAAAAAGCAAGAGTGGAAGATGGGTTTAATGACAATGCTGAAATGAGTCTAGAAATTGAATCAGATCTCTTTCTTGGTATAGCAACTGGAGAGATTGACCCAATGGAAGCATTTATGGACGGTACACTTAAACCAAAAGGAACCATGTCTGATTTGGAAAGATTAGAGATCTTTATGGATGAATTTGATTAAAAATTTTGGGTTTGATATAAAATGGAACCAATTGGTTATAATAAAAAAAGAGCTGCTGAAATTCTTGAGAAGAATAATATAGATGCATTAATAGCTACTACCCCAGTAAATGTTTTTTATACTACTGGTATTCCAACCTTACATGTCGCTCCAAATCCGATATTATTTGTCCTTTATAATCAATATCCAAGTTTTTCAATAATTACGAATGACGGAGAAGTATTATTACTAATATGGATGTTATATGATAGCATACAAACCTTTTCCTGGGTAAAGGACTATGAACGTATTGGTTCACCACAAGGAGCATTGAAGATATTAGGGGAAAAGCTTGAGCAATTAGGTTTAGAGAATAAGACATTAGCTATTGAAACTTTAATGCCTCGGTATCAATCTGAATTTCTTCGAAAAAAGTTCCCTAATGCTTCTTTTGTTGATGGAGATAATTATTTTTTAGAAATGCGTTTAATAAAGTCTGAAGAAGAAATAAAACGAATTAAAAAGTCAACCCAAATCGCTGAAAAAGCAATAATGAAATGTGTTGAGGCTGTAAAAGAAGGAATAATGGATTATGAATTGCTTCAAATTGCTAGAAGTACAATTGTTAATGAAGGAGCAGAAGGATGGGATCATTTAACTATGAATATTGGGAATTCAGATCCTGAAGCTCCAGGAGTTGGAACTATTGTTCAATCAGGTGAAATGATAAGGTTTGATTTTGGAGCTGTCTGGAAAGGTTATGTTTCAGATGTGAGTAGAGAAGCTATTGTTGGAGAAATACCTCCAAAAGGAGCAATAGCAATGGAGAATATGATTAAAGTTCAGGAATATTGTCTGGACAATCTTGCACCGGGAAGTAATCCAAAAGAATTATACGAGAATACTTATAACTATTTTAAACAAACAGGAAAAGGTCGTTGTACCATAATTGGTCATAGTATCGGATTGGAGACAGAAGAGAAACATATTTTTGGACCAGGTTTCAGTTTGGATGGTTTAATTGAAGAAAATATGGTTTTAGATGTCGAAGCATGGCAAATTGTTAGAGGTCAAGGTTTAGTAGGAATCGAGGACTGTTATAGAATTACAAGTAGTGGATGTGAAAGGCTTTCGAGATTAGATAAAGAGATTTTTCTAAGATAATTGAATTATATCATCTTTTTTCTTAACCTAATAATTCTTTTGTACATACTGTTCTAAGCCTTCAAGTATTATCAAAAAGAGATTTAAATTTAATTTGAGGGTTTTTTTTAATAGCACGTTGATGAAATCTAAAGGCAGCTCCAGAACCAATAATTCCATATCTAACAAAATCCATAAATAAGAAAAATAATAGTATAATTTATAGATTTTTTCCAAATTTGAAGGTGAATAAAATTCGAGTTAAAGACAAAGTTGTGATTTTAACGGGAGCAGCTTCAGGAATAGGAAGATCTACTGCAATTCTTTTTGCTAAAGAAGGTGCTAAACAAATACTCTCTGATATAGATGAAGATGGATTAAAAAAAACTTTTGAAATGCTTGGAGAAGGAAAAGATAGAACTACTATAATGAAAGTAGATGTAAGAAATCCAGATGAAGTTAAAGATATGATTGATTCAACAATCCAAAAGTATGGAAGAATTGACATTTTAATTGTAAACGCAGGTGTAGTGCGAGTAGGGCCTGTTGAGACTTTTCCAGATAAAGATTATGATCTTTTGATTGATGTAAATTTAAAGGGTACTCATTATACTTGTAAGTATGCTGTTCCATATTTTAAAAGGCAAAAATATGGATCCATTATTACATTAGCATCAGTAGCCGCTCACATAGGTCAAGTAGCTCATGCAAATTATTGTTCTACTAAAGCAGGTGTTTTAGGATATACAAGAGCATTAGCTTTAGATTTAGCACCATATAATGTTCGAGTTAATAGTGTTAGTCCTGGAGCTACTGATACACCCATGTTGCAAAGTGATGTTGCAAAACAAGCAAAAGATAGAGGTGTTTCTTATGAAGAAGTCAAAAAAGAATTTGAATCAGAAGGTATAATGGGGAGATGGGCAACTCCTGAAGAAATAGCTACTGGAATTCTTTTTTTGGCAACTGAAGAATCCTCTTATATAACTGGAGCAGACTTACGTATAGATGGTGGTTGGACAACTCAATAATGGTTGTACTTACTTTTTATGGAATACTGCTTATTATAAAAGGATTTAAAAGATAATGAATTTTGAAAATAAGAAAGTTAAGGAAATGGTAAAAGAATGGTATAAAGAAAAAGCTCAATATGAATGGGACCGCTTACAACAA
>JBHLNL010000022.1:0-29665 GCA_048941605.1 Promethearchaeota archaeon
ATCTTACTGCAGCAGGAATTAATGAATTGACTATAATTGATAATGATATTTTAGACATAACAAATTTGCAAAGACAAATACTCTATAATGAATCTCAAATTGGTGAAGATAAGGTTAAATCAGCAAAAAATGTATTAACAAAACTTAATTCAGATGTTAAAATTAACGCTTATAAAGATTATATTGATGAAGAATCTATAATTAAATACTTGGAAGAAATTAAATATGATTTCATTGTTGATTGCTCTGATAATTTTAAAACTAAGTTTTTAGTAAACAAAATTGCCGTAGATCACAATATTAAATGTGTAATTGCAGGAATAAAAGATTTTTATGGGCAAATTATAACTATCAATCCAAAACAAACAGCTTGTTATCAATGTGTTTTCTCCCCAATAGTAGCTCCTCCAGAAGAAGGACCTTTACCAGTAATTGGAGTTACTCCTGGAATTCTAGGAACACTGGAAGCTTTAGAAGTTGTAAAAACAACTTTAGGCTTACCAAATTTGGAAAATAAAATTCTAATGGTTAATTTAATAGATTTAAGATTCAATATTATAGATATTGTGAAAAATGAAGAGTGCATTTGCTCGCAATGATTTTCTTATTAAAAAAGAATAAATTAAAATTTAGTAAATTCTGGACTCTTTACAAAAAATTCTCTAAAAATTTTACCCCTATTAACATAGTCACCAGCAGTTTTTTCACCTATTAATTTATCCTCTTTGGGAAAATTTTTTAAGAATTTAGCTGGAACACCAGCCCATAGTTGTCTAGCAGGTATTTCTTTATTAGTAATTACAGCTCCTGCAGCAATCATCGAACCTTCATTCATTTTTGTGTTGTGAAGTACATTACTCCCGATACCAATTAAGCATCCATCTCCTATTTCTATTGGTCCGTGGATCATAGCATGGTGGCCAATTATGCAATTTGAGCCAATTTTAACCGATGTTCCCTTTTCCATATGAATTGTAACGTTTTCCTGAATGCTTGTATTCCTACCAATTTTGATTGGCCCTGAATCTCCTCTTAAAACCGCTCCAAACCATATATTACTCCACTCTCCAATTGTTACGTCTCCAATAATAACAGCAGTGGGAGCAATATATACGAATTCATTTATATGTGGCTTTTTTCCGGTTCTTGGGCATGGCATTATGATTGGCATAAAATTTCACCATTAATTAAATAAATTTGCTTTATGTATTATTTTTTTATGATCAAATGCTAATTCGATGTCTTTCAATTGAGCTTTTGAGACTAGCTTAACTTCTTTTGAATCATCCCCACTTCTCATATTAGAAGTATCTTCAATAATGCATTTATATGCAATTGAATGAATATTACCTCTTGGATCACGTCCTGCTTCATCAAACACGCCAATTTTTTCTAATATTTTTATTTCTAAGTTTGTCTCTTCCCTGACTTCCCTAAGCAAAGCTTGTTTTGGCTTTTCTCCTTTTTCTATAAAGCCTCCTGGAAGAGCAAAGAATCCTTGATATGGAGGATACTTACGCTTTATCAGTACAATATTTCCTCTACTATCTTCTATAACTGCGTCTACAGCATGCCCAACTTTCACCTTTTTAACTTGTATTTTCATATAAATATTAAAAAATATTGTGATGATTAAAATTCCTGTTATTATTATTGTAATTATAATATTTAAAAACACAGAAGCAAAGTCTCCTTCTTGTAGACTAAAAGCAATCATGATAACACCACCCAAATCTGCTAGAATTCCTGCTCCAAACAATAAATTTAGCAAATTAAGTCCTTTTTCCGTTCTCTTTTGAATTACTTCGTTTTTTTTCTGATATAATTGTTGCATTGAATCGTAAATAATATTAAATTTCTCATTAATTCTATTTACAATCCCTTCTATTTCAAATTCATTCAGAAGATGTTTTAAAACTGTCGTATAATGTTGTCTCCTATTATAATCCAACTCATTATAAATCACACTTAATTTAGTTTGAATTAAACCCCTTAATAATCTTAAATTTCTAATTTTATTTTCAATAGTTTCTACATCTTTAAATTCTTCTGATTGTGCTTTTAAGAATAATAAATCAAGAGACTGATTTATCAATCTTAATGCAAATAACACAGCTCTCATTTTTGGCGTAGGGATTATAACATATTCTTTCATATAAGACTCAAAGAAATTTTCATAATTTTCTTCTGCCATATATATAAATCCAGAATTTCTTCGAATGAAATGCAATTCAGAGAGTCGATTGGATAAATTATTTTCAATACGTCTATCGTAAAGAGTTTCAGAATAGTCTTCCCATTGCCCGGAATATATTTCAGTCCAATATCCGATAACTTTTTTAAATTTGTTAATATTTTCTTGAGTCCAAGTTATTTCTTCTGGTTTTATTTTATTGGAAATTACAAATACATAAATAGGGCTTTCCAAATCGAAAATAATTCCTCTATTTTCTTCCTTTGTGGAATATTCACTTAAAAGACGCAATAAAATTTGAGGTATTTGTTGAATAAAGCTTGATTTAATATTCTCTTTTTTTGATGGCTCATTTTTATAATATTCTACATCAAATTGAAAAAATCCAAGTGTATCATATTTCCTTTGGCTATTTTCATCCTCATATGGAATGTTCTCTAAATAAGGGACCCATTTACATGAAATTGAAATATTTTTCGCCATATCTAATATATCATCACCGATTTCATCCCGAATTTTATAATAAATATCATCTTTGTCCAGTCTAACTAGTTGTTCTTTAATTTTTTTCTCTATTTCTTTACATTTAATATTACCATCAACAAGTAAACTATCTAGAAATGTGCTTACGTACCAAAATTCTTCGTTGTAAACAAAATCCATTATAAAAATACCCCTATTAATATGTTAATTTCAATTATAATTTCTAGTATATAATAGTTTTTGTAACTCAAAATTTATCTAAGATAATGAAAGTTTCTTGATTTAACTCTTTATAATTAAAACTAATTAATTTTTATAACCCAACAACTTATTTTTACTAAAACCTTTTATTGATATAATATATACTAATTCTTATCTGTAAAAATGACTGTCAAGCAACTACAAGAAGAAATTTTGAATCTAAAAAATCAAAATGATGTAACTATCTTAGCACATTATTATCAACCAATAGAAATTCAAGAAATTGCTGATTTTATAGGGGATTCTCTTGGTTTATCACGTACAGCAAAAGAAAAGACTAATACAGAATTTATAATTTTTGCGGGAGTAGATTTTATGGCTGAAACTGCTTCAATATTAAATCAAGATAAACATGTTTTGATTCCTAACCCAGAATCTTGTTGTCCTATGGCTGCATTCCTTACTCCTGCAATGGTCATCAATTTTAAAAAAGAACATCCTGGACTTCCTGTTGTTGTATATGTTAACTCAACCGCAGCTGTAAAAGCAGAATCTGACATTTGTTGTACATCTGCAAATGCTGTTAAAATTGTTGAGAGAATTAGTCGTGAATTTAAAGTTGATTCTGTTTTATTTGGACCAGATGCTAACTTAGCAGATTACACTGAACAAATGTCAGGGATAAAATGCT
The DNA here is from genome assembly GCA_048941605.1 of Promethearchaeota archaeon. Classification (GTDB taxonomy): domain Archaea; phylum Asgardarchaeota; class Lokiarchaeia; order Sigyniarchaeales; family SOKP01; genus Loki-b32. The sequence continues at coordinate 3,570 of JBHLNL010000022.1, forward strand.
TTAAAATGCCTGAGCGAGGTCACTGTTACGTCCACTCGCAGATTAAACCGGAGGATATTCGAGACATTCGCAATAAATATCCCAATGCAAAACTTCTAGTTCACCCCGAATGTATTAAAGAGGTTAGAGAGTTAGCAGATTATGTAGGATCTACTTCCCATATGTATAAATATGCCAAGGATAGTTCTTCTGAAGTTCAAGAGTTTATAATAGGTACAGAAGTTGGGCTTTTAGAGCGTTTATCTCAAGATTTTCCAGATAAGAAATTTTATCTAGCAAAAGATAAACTGATTTGCTATAATATGAAAAAAAATAATCTTGAATTAATTCAATACCTTCTACAAAATTTAGATGATAAAGCTTTCGAGGTGAAAGTACCTTCTGAAATTGCGAAACGTGCTATAAGACCCATTAATAAGATGCTGGAATAAGCTTGAAATATATTTAAATTTATTCGAATAGGTATATAAGCGAAATGGGATTTTTAATATTTCTCATCTGTTATATCAGTTGTGCTGCTATTGTCGGAATTGTTATGATTATAGTTTATATGATTAAATATAGAGGATTTCCTATCAACATTTGGAAGCCAGAAATAGCTTGGACACGCGCAATTATTTATTTCTCTATTTGTAACATAATTTTTGCTGTTTCTGGAACATTAGAACAAATAATTAAACACCCTCTATTTACATTAGAACAAATTACCAATCCTTTCTGGATTTTCTATTGTATTTTCTGCTTTATTTATATTTTTTTTGCTTACTGGGTTTTATGGTCTCGTATGACACTCACTTTCGACCGTAAATACTATATAGGTTCAGAGATAATCTTTGGGATAATATGGGGCTTCAGCACTGGAGGTTTACTACTTTCTTTTTATCATCTTTGGACTCTTATAGGTTTTACAGGGTGGATTAAATACTTGCTTAGTTTTGTTTCAATGGGTTTTTGGCAATATTTCATCCAAGATTACTTTTGGGATATATATGTTAGTCCTGAACATGATACTCCAAAGTCAATAATTATTAAAACAGTCGTTTGTCATATTCCTAATATAGCTATTTGTTTAGGATTTCTTACAATTTGGAATAATTATACTATTTACATCATACTACAAACTTTCGCTTTAATCGCATCATCTATTTTCCAGAAGTTCCCTGCCCCCTGGGCTAAAGGGAAGTTTCATGCTCCAATGGTTAAACCCGGTATCTTCGGTTATCCACATGGTGCAGGATATTTAGGAGAAGATTAAAATCATTCTTAAAAGAAATCCGGTATTTTCATTTGATACCGATCGAAAAGATATTTTGAAAAAGATTTGGTAGGTTTTCCTGAATGCAAAGCTTTAGATTCTGATCTTTTTTCGAAATTGTTAATATCACTGTAGCCAAAATTATATTGTTTCATAATTGACCTAAGTTTAAATAACCATTTTACAAAATTCTTATATAACCTTCCATTATTACTTGCTTCTGAATTATGATTCTTTTGGTAATAATTAATATCCTCTTGTGTATATTCCGTATAATTTCTGAAATTTTGGCCCATCCAAAAAAAATGGGAAACTGCTTCAGAAAACTTTTTAATTCTGCATCCTGTAAGTTTAACAGTTTTAAGATAAGGTAATTCATTCAATATTTCAGGAATTTCTTTGATATTAATATTTCCTGAAAGATCTAAAAATTCTAGATTATGTAGATTTTCTAAACCACCAATTCTTTCAATATAATTATCTCTCAAACTCAATTTTTTCAAGTTCTTAAGATTTTCAAGTCCCTTTATCTCGGTTATTCTATTATTACTTAAATCTAATTCTTCAATCTCATCTGAATTTTCTTCTAACCCTTTAATAGCTATTATATTTTCAATCAATTTGTTTTTTAGATTTACTTTTGAATCTAAAATTACTCCAATCAACGTTTCATTATAAGATATCATTTTAATATCCAAATTACTAAAATTTATTTGAGCCTTATCCAAGAATTTTAGCAATGGAAAACTTCTATTGCTTTTATATCGGTTATAAATAATCTCAACAAAGTTCTGTCTAAATTTATGAGGTATATTCTCAATAGCTTTGAGAAATATTAGATATTTATACTTAAAACGAAATTTATTTAAAAATTTAGTAGTAAAGTGCTTTATTTGACTAATTGACTCAGGATCTTCAGTATCACTTAAGAATGGAATAATTTTCCGGGAATATTCATCAATACTAGGAAAATTGATATCAATTAACATGCTTTCAAATTCATCTTCTGTTAAATAGTGTAAATACCCATTTTGCGTGAGAAATCTAATAACTGTAGGATGCCCAGTAGCATATCTTATTGCAATTTCTTCTTTAAATTTTTGTTTGGCAATGGGATCACCCGCATCAACAAGGGCTTTCAATAAAGGAAAGGCTAAGTTTCGGTGAAGGATTCTGGTATCATATTCATTATCAGCCCAAGCTTGTAAATTTGAACAATGGCCCCAAAATTCCGTCTCAGGAGGGATTTTTCGATGATCTCTCTCCATAGAGCGATCTAATTTTATAGCAGCTTCGTCTATGGATTGAATTTCGTCATAATCTTCAATTCTATTAACGGAAATGTTTAATAAGAGATACATGCACTGTCTAAACATTCGATTATTTACATAAATATTAGTTCTTCCTCCTTCAAGTTTTAATTTAAGATATTGATTAATCTTAAATTCTTTTGCTTGGTTGAGGGATCTAATTGAGACAAAAAAACTGATTATTAAAATAAATACTGGTAAAATTATCTGATATTGAAACATATAGTTCAGATAGGATAGGATTTTTGGTAGAAGAGTTAAAGATGGATCTACTTATCAATATTAAAACCCCAACAAATTTCTGATAATAATCAGGGAATATACGTAAGCATATTAAAATTGAGAGCGATATTAGAACCTTCTAAAATAGCTTGCTGTATCAATTTTCCTTCTTCTGATAATAGTAAACATTTTGATTGTGTAACTCCTTCCATAAATTTTTCTCTTTCTATATCTAAAAAGCCCATTTCTATTGCATTCTTAATGATCAAATTCAATACCAATAATTGAAATTGTTCTTGAATAGCACCCCATATTAATCCCATTTCTTTTAATTGTACGGTTAAATCTTTAGCTAAAATATCCAGATCATAGATCTCATCATAAATCCCTTCTTGAAGATTGATAATTTCATCTATTAATTTATCTTTTATGAGTCTAATAGTTGTAGTTCCCAATAAATCCTCTTCGTGAAAGAAAAAATCATTCTGTTCACGCTTAATTAAATAGAACCCAAATTCATTTTTTATTAGTTTTACTCTAGCAAGATAATTAATTGCTTCTTTTGAGACTTTATGAATTATGCAAAATTGTTCTAAGTCAATTTTGTATCCTGCAAATTTTTGAGTATTTTTCTCGTCTAAATGCCAATACTTTCTAGCTAAAGCTCCTTGGCCTAAAATCGAGTTATAAAATATATAAAATAGTGATAAATATAGATCCCTATCTTGTTGTAATTCAAAGAAATTATCTCCTATTTTTGAGATAATTCTTACAATATGGATAATAAAAGGATCTTCCACATTTATTTCTTTATAAAAATCGATTAATCTTTCGAGCTTTTTTACATTTTCTTTTAATTCGTTAAGTACAAATGACTCATCTTTTAACTTTAAAGGTTCCTCTCCTAGTTTTTCTATTCCTTTCTCTGTAATAATGTAAGCACGGTATTGTTTGTTTGTTTGCTTATCAGTAATTATCCGTTGTTCTACGTTTTTATTATTTCTATGGTTATTAAGATATTTAGAAACAGTAGATCTACTAAGATTTGAATATTTTATTAAATTGGTAAATCTTTGTGGCCCTAAGTTTCTAAGAATGAACAATATCCTTCTACTATTATCTTCAATACTACTGGATTTTTTTAATAACTCAATCTTTAACTTTTTTGAGATATTCCAACTTTCCATAATATTATGATATAAGTCTAAATATATAAAACTATACTTTTTCTCTGGACTTAGTTTGAAGATATATTAAAATACAAATAATTATGATTTTGGTATATATCTGTAATATTAAAGGTAAAGCTTTAAAAACTATGTTTTTATTATGTCAAATTGGTAGTCTATTCAAAATTAACAGTAGGAAGAAAAAAAATATGGAAGATCCTAATATTTTGAACAGAATAAAAAAAATTGAAGAGAGATTAGAAAGAATTGAAGAACGTATTTCAAGCATAGAACATAGGATAGGACGCTTTCCTGTTCCCCCTTCACCAAAGCCAGGCCCAATACATCCTCCAGGACCACCAAAGCCCCCAGGAACACCTCCAGAACCCTTTAGAATCTAATTAATGTTCAAAAAATTATTAAATAGAGTACAATATTAGAAATTGAAACTCTTCTAAACCAAAGTTCGATTTCTTGAACGAAAATCCTTATCTTCCCAATGTAATAATTAATATTTAATAAAAATCAATTATAAATATTTAAAAGGGTGTGATTAAAAATTACCCAATATAGGTTTAGACTGACCGGAGTACCTCCAGATCAAGCTATTAAATTGATTGAATTAGATCCAAATAACTCAATTGCTGAAATTAAAAAAACAGTTCAAAGGGAATATAAACTAAATCCAATTTTAGCTATTCAGTTCATTTTTAAAGGTAAAGTCCTACCAGATCAATTAAAGTTTGCAAAGATAGGAATTCATCCAAAAAAGGATGTAATCACAGTAATGGCAACACAAGCAGGTGGAATTTAAGTAATCCATCAAGTGGAGACGTAATTATCACGGGGTTGTTAAGGGAAAGAATATAGTTTATTTTTTTCTTTAACTTATATATTTTTTTGATATTTTTTCTTTATTAATGCTCAACAGAAAGAGCTTTTTGATAATCCTTAAATTCAGATTCAAGAATTTGGGTAACATGATTAGAAAAGGATTTAAATACTGAAATTTCACCATTAAAATTCTCTAAAATATTTTTGTATTTATATAAAAAACTATTAATGATTGTTTCAGAGAAAGATTCTAAGATTTTTCTATCTATATCTGTATTAACACACTTAAGCACTAAATGGAAATTAGATTTATGAGTGTAAAAGTAAAAGATATAATTATCTAATGTTAACATTTTCAAGCTTTCATTGAACTCTCGTTTTGTAAACCTACAAATTATATCAAAATAGCTTGCTAAAGTTTGTTCATCATTTAATCTATCATTATTCACAAAACTATGGTAAAATAAAGCTATTCCTGCTTGATCTATAATCATTAATTCTTGGATCATTTTTAAGCAATATTATTATTAGGATTTTCCAACTAAAATTATACAATAACTTATTTTTAACCTTTTATTCTAGGATTTAAAAGTTTTGAAATAATATATTCTATTTAATTTAATACACATATCTTATATATAAATACATATTATTAGTGAAATCATAAATTAGGAAAAGTTTTTTGTTGCGAAATAAAAAAAAATTAACTTTAAACAAAAATTATCTTTAATATTATATAAGAAATTTCAAGTGTACGAGGTGATAATTTTGGCATGGGGTGGCTCATTAAATAAGAAGGGTTCTGATCATATTAGAAAACTTAGAGAAGTAGATAAGATAATTGCATTTTTAGAAGATTTCAAGAAGGATTTAAATCTTGAAGAAAAAAAAATCGTTTCTAGAACCATTGATATAATCACAGAATATATAACAAGAATTTCCGAAAAAATTGATTAATTATTCAGATGTTCTTCATAATCTCCTTAATAATATTAATAATTTGATTAGCAATTTTTTGAATAGTCTTTGAGAGATTAAAGTCAAAAAAAGGGAGATCTTCATATTCACTTCGCTCCTCTAGAGAGAACTCATCTTCTTTATACAAGTTTAACTTAGAAAATCCTTCAAGACTTTCCGGCACTATTCCAATCATAAATACTTTTAGATCTGGCATTTTATCAATTAATAAATCAACGACTATATGGATCGGTATAGTGTGTGAAGATATTGGAACAAATTCTTTGATATTTTCTCGTTCAATTATAGCAACAGTTCCTGGAGGCTTTTTTAAATTACATGTATCTAAGAGAATGAGATGGGATGCCTTAAATTCTATAATATCATCTATCCTACTCATTGGATCAATTCCGGCATTAATAAATAAGAATTTTTCATTTGAATAATTTAGAAGCTCGCTAATAATATAAGGGCCAACACCATCATCACTTAATTTCTCTTCACCAATACCCATAAACACTATTTTATTGGCATCATATAATTTTGATAAAAGTTTTTTATGTAATTCTTTCATAAGTACATGAATCTTTTGTATATTATTAAATATTCAATAATCAATTTGCTTTTAGAGAAAAATCTATTAAGATTTAATTATGCCTTGACCAAAATCTTTTTTAAATATCAATTTTTATTGAATTAAGAATTTGATGAATCCTAAGAACTTTATTGATTTGGAAGAAAAATACAAGTTAATTGTAGATAATGCTAATGATTTAATTGCAATTCTAGATAAGGATTTTAAACATGAATTTATCAATAAAAATGCTTATTTAAATTTATTAGGATACAAAGAAGATGAAGTTATTGGAACATTGGTAAGAGATTTTGTTCATCCTGAGGATATTAAGTTAGTTTCTAATGCGACAAGGAAAGGATTACTTAGAGGGGAAATGATAGAACAATTTCGAATTAGGCATAAAAATGGTCATTATATATGGGTAGAATCTAAAGGTAGTTTCATAAGGGATAACGATAAAATAATAGGGGCAATCTTTATCTCAAGAGATATTACATATAAAAAGGAAGCGGAACAAAAGTTAAAAGAATCTGAAAATAAATATCGTACTTTGTTTGAATCAAGCACAGATGGAATTTATTCAACTGATATGGAAGGAAAGTTTATTGAATTTAATCAAGCTTTTCTTGAGATGCTTGGTTATTCAAATGAAGAACTTTTGACAAAAAATAATCGTCAAATAACACCCCCCCAGTGGTATGAAATAGAAGATGAAATAACGTTTACACAATTATCAGAGGAAGAGAGCAAAATATATGAAAAGGAATTTATTCGAAAAGATGGTTTAATTATACCAGTTAGTGTGAGGTTTTGGATTTTAAAAGATGAGCAGGATGATCCATATAGGATTTGGGCAATAGTAAGAGATATTACAGAAAATAAAAAAATGGAAGATGAATTAAGAGAAATAAATAGATTAAAATCTGATTTCTTAAGAAGAGCTTCTCATGAGTTAAAAACTCCATTAGTTTCAATAAAAGGATTTTCTGATTTAATTATATCAAAATATTCAGAGGAATTGAATCCTGCAATAATTTCAAATTTAGAGGAAATTAATAAGGGATGTGAGCGACTTAAAAATATAATTAATAACCTCTTACATATATCTAAGTTAGAATCACCCGAATTAAAACCTAGACTTGAAAAAGAAGATTTATCCTTTCTCATAAAATATTGTGTAAGTGAGTTGCGTCCTCTATCCGCAAAAAGAGAACACTCTATAAATATAGAAATTCATGACACCATAATAACTAGATTTGAAAAGGAAGAAATTCATGATGTAGTTTCGAACTTGCTCATGAATGCTATAAAATATACTCCTGCAGGAAAGGGATGGATTGATATAAAAACTGAGATACTGGAAGACTTTATAGTTGTTTCAATAAAAGACAATGGGATTGGTTTCACAAAAGAGGAAAAAGGTAAAATCTTTCAACAATTTGGAAAGATTGAACGATATGATCAAGGGCTCGATTTAGGAATTGGTGGATCTGGTTTAGGTCTATATATCTCAAAAAAAATTGTAGAAGCACATGGTGGAGAATTATGGATGGAATCTAAAGGAAAAAATAAAGGAAGCACTTTTTATTTCTCACTTCCACTCATTAAAGATTAATTTTAAAGATTATTTCTTAAAGAAATTTTTTCAGAACCTATATTTTATATTTTTAAATGCCTAAATTAAAAAATAGAGAAAAACTCATGGATAAATTCATTAATCATAATAAATTCATATTTAATAATATATGACGGAAGAATTAGCTGAGAAAACTGAAAAGGTTCAATTAGAAGGCCTAATCGAAAATGATAGGGTCATAATTTCAGATAAAAAAGGAATTGAAGAATTTTACCAAACATCTTATATAGGCACAATAGAAAAAACTAGTAATGGACAAGAAATTCTTATCCTAGGGCCTATTGAAGTATTACTACTATGTGAAAGGAATCGAATTCTTATATGGGAAGATAATGATAGAAGTAAGATACTACTTGATTTTGAGAGTTTATTGACATATTTTACTCAATTTGATGATCGTCTTTGGCATAAGTATATTATTTATAGCGATTTAAGGAAAAGAGGTTATATAGTTCGCACAGGTTATGGAAATGGTATAGATTTTCGAGTTTATAAGAGGGGTGCTGATTTTGAAAAAGATTCAGCGAGGTTTTTAATTTTTCCAGTTTTTGAAGGGAATCCTATTGAATTGAGAGATTTGGATAAGATGTCAAGAGTGGCTATGAGTTCTCGAAAAGATTTGATTGTAGCTACCGTTGATCGTTTATCAAAACCAATATATTATAGTGTTAAGAAATTTCAAATTTTAAATAAAGAAGACAGTAATGATGAACAAAACGTCAGATAAATTTGTGTGCGACACTAGTGTCATTTTTAATGGTCAGATTCTTAGCCTAATTGAAGATGGAGAATTAGGAGAAAAACCAGAGATATTTATCTCTAATATTGTAGTTGCTGAGGTTGAATATAGAACCAACGTTCATAAAGAAATTGGATTTTTTGGGTTAAGAGTTCTTAAAGAATTAAAGAATTTGCATGATAATGGTGAAATTACATTACATATTGTGGGCAAACGTCCTTCTAGAGAAGAGATAAAAATGGCTCCAGGGGGAGAACTAGACGCATTAATTAGAGAAACAGCAAAAGAAAATAATGCTATTTTAATAACAGCAGATAGGATACAGGGAGATGTTGGAAAATTTGAAGGATTAGAAGTTCTTTTTGCTTGGGAGAAGAAGTTTAAGGGCGAACACTTACCTACGTCTTTAAGGATTTTAGAATATTTCGATGATGAAACGATGAGTGTTCATCTTAAACAAAATATTCCTCCTTATGCTAAAAAAGGTTCACCTGGGAATTGGCACTTGCAAAAAATAAGTGATGAGCCAATCTCGAATAAAATAATAGAAGATATTGCAATGGAGATTGTTGAAGTTACTCGAGAAGATCAACGTTCTTTTATTGAGATTGAAAAGGAAGGTGCAGTAGTAGCACAAATGAGAGAATTTCGAATAGTAATTACTCGCCCTCCTTTTTCAAATGATGTTGAGATTACAGCCGTACGTCCTCTTGTAAGTTTAAACTTATCAGATTATTCAATTGATAGCAGGTTACAAAAAAGATTGCAAAAAGCAGAAGGAATCCTTGTAGCAGGACCACCTGGAGCGGGAAAATCGACATTTTCGGCAGCATTAGCAAATTACTATCTGGGACAGGAAAAAGTGGTGAAAACACTTGAAAGCGTCAGAGATTTGCAAGTGGAACCGCAAATAACTCAATATACTAAATTAGAAGGAAATCTTGAGAATTCAGCAGATATTCTCTTGCTTGTGAGACCTGATTTTACGATTTTTGATGAAGTAAGAACTACAAAAGATTTTGAAGTTTACTCAGATTTTCGTTTATCTGGAGTAGGTATGGTGGGAGTGGTTCATTCGTCGTCTGCCATAGATGCAATTCAAAGATTTATTGGCCGTATAGAACTTGGAATGCTACCTTCTATAATTGACACGATTATTTTTATTGAGGGTGGTGATATTTCAAGTGTTTTAGTTATCAAAATGACTGTTAAAGTTCCGTCGGGTTTCAGAGATAGAGATTTAGCCAGACCTGTGGTGGAAGTAAGAGATTATAAAACAAGGCAATTAGAATTTGAGATCTATTCATTTGGTCAGGATATCGTAATAAATCCAATAAAACCTAAAAAATCAAGATATAAAACAAACCATTTTATAGAGTTATCTAGATATGGAAGAGAGAAATCTAAAAAGGATAGAATTGATTTAGATATACAAATAATGAAAGATAGGGTGATTCTAAAAGCAGCTCCAAAATACGCCAGTCAAAATATTGTTATTTTTTCTAATCAAGAAGAAATTTTTACTGGTTCATTAAGTAGAAAAAGTGAAATCAATTTATCCTTATCTAACAAAGAAGGAAGAAATATTTTAAAAGAATATGACAGAAATAAAGACATTTATGCAATGATAAAATAATTTTGAGTTAAGCTAGAGATCTATTAAACCAATTTTCTTCAATAATATTAAACCATCTAAAGTCCATATTGGTCTCCACCAGGGTAAGTTCTGGTAGATTATTTTAAGACCACCATCGTCCATAAGACCATTAAAAAAATTATCTACCTCATTTTCTATCACTTTTTTGTCCACAATATCGAGAGCATGATACCAATGTCGACCAAATAATGGATAATGTTCTTTATTTTTTTCAAAAATACTCGGTATTTGGTCGATGATATACTTTAACATCTTTTTCTCCTCCTTATTTACACCTAAATATTTCAAATATAGAAAATACGGATAATCATAAATTTGGATTTCTTCAGGAATTTGAGATTTTGTATAGAAGGTTTTCACTTTAGAAAAGAAGTTCTCATCCTCAAATCCAAATTTCTTTAAAAACCCTGCAACAGCAAAAATTCTTATATTATCAGAGTTTTTCCACCAAGGTTGATAGGGATAATGTTCAAGGTTTTCTGGGGGGTGATCTATATACCCTTCACTGTTTTGTGAAATAGCAACCCATTTATCTATGTTAGAAATAATATTATTATTTGGAATATCTAACATATCTAAAATATAAAGAGCAGTTTCAGCACCTATTGCCGTACTGTCTGGACATAGCAGATCTGGTTCAATTCCATTTCCAAATCCACCATCAGAATTCTGATATGCAACTAATGCTTTAACAACATTCTCTTTCTTCTCATTTTCAAAGAAGTATGAAAACAATTTTCTTTCAAGGAGTCTACCGTTTTTAAAAATAAAATATTTAATTTTTTTTACTTGATTTTTACTAAAGCTTCTCATAATTAATAACTAGATTAAAAATTTAATAAATATTACAAATTATGACTGTTACCTGATATTTTTATGTATTTTTTACTATTTTTCTTACCTTTTCCATTATTGGGGGTAGAACTTCTTCAATTAAATTGTCAAATCTTATGTCTGCTACATGATCATAAGGTGTATCCCCCTTATTAAGAAGAATCAATTTTGCACCGTTCTGTATTGCAATTCCTGGCATATCTGCAGCAGGGTAAACTACTAAAGAAGACCCTATAACAAAAAAAACATCCGAATTCTCAGATCGCCTATATGATTCTTGGAGCTCATCATAAGGCAACAGATCACCGAAATTTACGATACTTGAAACCAATCGTCCCTCACAATGAGGGCAGGTTGGTTGACCTTCTCGAACTGAATAAGTTCTATATCCTGGCCCCCATTTTTCTTGGTTCCACCCAACTTCCTCGAATAACATTTTTTTATTACATGATAAACACTTCATAAAATACAAATTTCCGTGTAGTTCACTGAGCATATCAAAAGGTATTCCCGATTTAGCATGTAATCCATCTATATTTTGTGAGATTAGATAATTTAGCTTTCCCATTTCCATTAACTCCAGAATCGCATAATGATTTGGGTTGGGTTTCACTTGATCCCAAGGAAGACTTTTTGGAGGAGGTAATCCTTTATCACGTCTAGTCCATACACCATCTGGCCCTCTGTAGTCAGGTAACCCGCTGCCAGTAGAAATTCCTGCACCAGTAAAAATTACTAATCGTTCTGATTCAGCTATCCATTTAGCAGCTAAATTAATTTTTTCTTCAAGCTCCATAAAAATCATAAAAAAATAGGATTTATAAAGATTTTTGCCGTACGATGTCAATTTTAAAAAATATAGAACTTTAAATATTTTTAGTCTGATAATCAATCGTTAGGTACTAGACGTGAGCAAATAAAAGGGTTAATATAAACTCTTATAAGTTTTTGCTTTAATCAAAGTTTAAATAAAAGATATTCAATCATTTAATTATAATTGCAGAGGTTGAGGAGTATTTTATCATATACTATTAATTTCGATATGGAAGCATTAAAAAGCACTGAAGAAGATTATGTAAAGGTAAAATATACTAGAGAACAAGTTAAATTAATCAATCAAATATCCTCAGTTTTAGGTATTATTATTCAAATTCCAGAAACCACAATTAAAGCTATTGTTTGGAATGCTTTAAGAGAATGGCAATTAAAGAACAATAAAACTATAGCAGAAATATCTGAAGTGCCTGTTGATAAACGTTTAAATGCTGTTAAGGAAATATTCCACCTTGGAAATAAGATTTTAAAAAGTATGTTAAAAGATCCAAAATCTAAAAATGAAATTATTCTTGAGATCGCATTCCAAAAAGCATTTACGTATTATCTTAATCATATAAGTCAAAATTTTTAATAATAAATTACTTTCTGATTACAATAAGTAGAGTATTTTATTCACTAATTTTAATAATCTAACATCTCAAGAAGAATTTCATAATTTTTCTCAAGGTTATAATATTTTATCATTTCAAGTGGTTCCTCGTAATTATCTAAAGTCTTTAAGTTATGGGAATCACAACCAATAGCAACAGGTATTTTATATTCTTTTAATTTCTCAAAAAACCTTTCATATTTAGGAGAATAAAATGAGGGATAGCTAGAGTTAAACTCAAAGTAGATATTAGATTTTTTGAGAAAATTCATTAAAAGATCAAGGTTCCCTACCATAAAATGAGACGGATCAAAATGGGCTAATCCGAAAACCGGAAGTGTATGATTTTTATTTAATTGATTTATCCAATGCTGGAGAATGTTTTTAATAAAAGCAATTGATTCATAACTTTGAAGATATTCAAACAAAATTAGATTAAATTCATTTATATTTAAATAACTTTTAATAAATTGCTCAGTGCTTTCTAGGTCTATTTCAATGCCTTTTAATAATCTTAATGGTTGATTCTTGGCTTTCAAATATTCCTGACATTTTGATATTTCTTCTAAATATGATATAATTGTTTCTTTATTTTTTAGTGTAGACACCCATGCTTTCCATGAGTTTGTAAAATGATCCGTTATTGCAATATAATCTAATCCTAATTTCAGTGACTTTTCTACAATTTGCTCAATTGATTGTTTTCCATCAGAATAATTTGAATGTATATGTAAATTAATTTTTGGAAATGGCATTGAAAAATTAGACCTTTAATTAAATATTAAGGTTTCGTGTTTCTTTGTTTAAGTAAAGACTAAAAATACCTCCTAAGATCAAAGTTATACCGAGAAAAATTAAGATCGCCACAAATACAAATTCTGCTGTAATTTCAGGCATAACTATTGCTCCAAAGGTCATATAATCTATCGATATGACATCTAATGCGAATAAGGAGACTAAAACAAATGTGAAGACTGAAGCTAAAATTTGGATAACACTAATGATTATGTTAATATAGTAAATAGATTTTGCTTTACTTTTTTTCAACTCAATAATTTGACCGATTCCAATATCAATTGCTACTTCTTTTTTGTTAACTCTTTTTATAAAGAAAAAAACAATTTCTTTAAGAGGAAAAATATCGAGAAGGATAGTTCCAAGAGCAAAAATAGAGAAAAAAATTAATATACGAAGTAAAACAGTAGAAAAAATTAAAGGAAACCCAATAATTGGAGAAAATAAAACGCTAAAATTATTTATCACCCATATGAAAACCCCAATCAGAATTAAAGCAAAAAATTTTAGACCTGCTAAGGTTAAAATAACTGAATGACGATCTGCTAATGTTAATAAATAATAGGTTATTCCAATACCTAAAATAATTAAACCAACTAGAATAGCGTTTACATTTAATACAAATGCTAAGATTAAGCATGTTGAACCAACAATAATAGGTAAGTAAGGAAAAAAAGGTGCTTTAAAGGGACGATCTAGTTCTTTTCTCTTATATCGTAAAAGAACTGCGGCAAAATTGACAAATGCTAACCCAAAGAAATAAATAAATGTTGTAATATTTGCCGTAAATCCGACGTTTGCAAAAAGAATTGCAAAAATAGTAAAAAAAACAGCAATTATAGTAGTAATTATCAATATTAGAGTTGGTTTTTGAGTTTTTTCACTTACTTTTAAAAATCTTTTAGAAATATAATGATCTCGAGCTAATGCATACATCACAGATACAGCAGAACCTAAAGCAGCATTCATAGCTATAAAGGTTGAAATTGTTGCTGCTATTCCCATCAGTATATATCCAGGAAAACCTAAAATATTGTTTAATACTAATGCTAATAATATTGGAGAATCACCTAAACCTGTCGTATCAGAACCAATATTAATCATAACAACAATAGTTATGGATAAATAGATGAATAATGTTATTAAAATTGCATAAATATTAGATTTAGAAATGTTCTTAGTGGGATTTTTCAAATCAGCATTCAAATAAGCAAGATTTGATATAATACTTGTGAAAAAAATGAATAAGGATGAAAACCAAATAACAACAGCAAAGAAGTTAGTTCCAGAAAACAAAAAACTGGGGTCATAGTCAGATATATTAGTAACAGGTGCTAAAAAAAATCCTGAAAAAATAAAGATAGTAAAGATTATTAAGAGTACAACTGTTAAAGTAACAACTGTTCTTAAAGCGATTTTTTGAGTCCTAAATAACACTACTGCTGTAAAAAGAATTGATAAAATTGCTATTGGTATTACTAAATTTTGAAAAAAATTTATGGGAAAGAAAGCTTCTATTACAACAGTAAAAGCTTGAGCAGAAAATGAGAATGTTGCTATATTTGCAATCCAAAGAAAAAATCCAATGATAAAAGCTAAAAAACCTCCTAATGCTTCTTTACTAAAATTATATGATCCTCCCGATATTGGTAAACTAGATGATAATTCACTATAATTTAACGCAGTAAAAAATATTAGTATTCCTCCTAAAATAAGACTAATTAAGACTCCAGATTGAGCTTGTTCTATAGCTGATCCTAAAAGGATAAAAATTGAACCTCCGATACCAACACCAATACCATACAAAATTCCCGACAGTAATCCAACGTCTCGTGTCGGAAGAATTCGTTTTTGCTCTTTTTCGTTCAATTTTATCACACAAAGTTATATCAATAATTTTGAATTGATATTTAATTTTCCAAAATAGAACTTCAGGACTTTTCCAAATGAAAAATACCAGATATAATTGATAAAACAGCTCCAATCAATAAGAATAAGCCCATTATATAACTATTTGCATTACCTAAATTAATAAAGTTATAAAATATTCCTAAAGCCCAGATTACAAAGAATACCCCTATTCCTATTAGAATCCCTCCAAAAAATTTAGACGCCCGGTAGATAGCTGATAATACTTCTAGTCTATGGATCCTACTCTCTTTATCTCGAATTTCTTTTTCCTGACTCTCTAATTCTAATTTAAGTTTTTGTAGGATCGCTCTTGAGTCATTAGTACTAGATTCAATAGATTCTTTTGCTTTTGTCAATTTCTCATGTTCAGCTTCCATATGTTTTAATTTTTCTGTTAATGCTCCGAGTCTTTCTTCTCGTTCAATATATTCTGTATTCGAAGTTTCAATATCTTTTTTTAGATCTTCGATCCTTTTTTCATTTGCTTCAATTAGATTTTCCTTCTTGATAATTTGCTCAATTAAAGAATTTGTTGAATCATTCAATTCTTGTATTCGAGATTCAATCTCAATTAATTGTTGTTGCTTATCAGTTAATTGTATCTTATATTTTGCAAGAAGTTCTTCATAGGTTTCTTTTTGTTTTTCCATTTCAGGAAATCCATCTTTATACGCTTCAACCATTTGTTCGATTTCTTTAATTCTTGTTTCTCTTTTTTCAATTTGTTCAGTTAAAAGCGTTTTTTCTTCTTCTTTTGCTTCAATTTCTGAATTTGAATGTTCCAGTTCAATTTTATTCTTACTAATCGAGACTCTAAGCGTCTCATTTTCCGCCCGTTGACTCTTTAATTTTTTTTCTAACGACTCAGCTTCTTCTCTCTGTTTTTCTAGTAATTCCTCATTTGATTCGATTTCTTGATTCATTTTTGAAATTTTATTTCGAAGTTCTTCTTGTGTAGTAATTTTTTCTTTTATAGAATCAGTAAGGACAATTAGATCTACTTGTCTAGTCTCATATGTTTTTACTAATTGCTCATTATTTTTTAGAAGTTCCATATATTCTTGCTCTAGATTCTCTTTACTTTCTGATGTAATTTTTAGTCTTTCCTCTAAGTTGCCCATCTCTTCATTTTTTCGATTATATTTTTCTTCTAGCTGTTTTATTGTTTCTTCAATTGCAGTAAGATATTCTTCTTTATCATCAATCTTCTTATTAATAGTATCAAGCTTTTCCTGGGCGATCTTCGTTTCTTCGCTAACTTTTTCTATAGGTTTCTTCTCAACCTCTTTTTCTTCTGCTGCTTCTCCATTTGTTATAGTTTCTGATATGTCTTCAATACTATTTTCAAATGTTCTTAGTTTTTTATCTATCATATCTCTTGAATTTTTAGCTTTAGATAAGTACTCCTTATCTACTCTCTCGACTTCCCTTTCCGATTTGCTTTCCTTTTCTTCTCCTTTAAATTCGTCAGTCATTTTATGAATTTTGGATTTTAAAAATTAATACCTCATATAGAATTAGAATATGAATCTTTATTTAATTTCTGCAAAAACAAAATATTTGATTAAATAAGTGTCGATTTAAATAATCGATCATTTTTAGTCATACACTTCTTAAAAGTATCTTATGAAATATTAAAATTTCAGATATTTAAATTTTGATGTTTTCTCGTTTTTTTTTTGAAGAAATAATGAAATGAATAAATAATTTTATATATGATCATGTTTTTAATGGACATTTGGATTATTCCATTTAATCCTATTTATAAATATGAGATTATTATCTGCATAAACAAGATGAAAACATATTTTTAATACTTTATATATGTTTTGCATATGATAAGACAACTTAATCACTCCTAAAGTCAAATTTGTCCATTAATTTCATAGCATCTTCAAATGAGTTATCAGACATTGGTCCAATGGATTCAACCTTCAAAGCTCCTACTGCATTTGCAAATTTGGCTATTTTTTTTAATTTCCAACCTGCTAAATATCCAGTGATAAAGGCTCCTCCAAAAGAATCTCCCGCTCCAGTAGGATCTTTCTCAACTACTTTAAATCCTTCTACTTTCAATCCATTTGGTTTATCTGATGTAAAAATAGTACATCCTTCTCTTCCTTCTTTTAATGCTATAATTTTTGGTCCCATTTCAAGTAGTTTTCGACAAGATTTTTGAAAACCCTTTTCTCCAGTCAAAATTTCAGCTTCTTCTTCACTAGGCAGTAAAATATCTGTTGATTCCAGTACAATCATAGAAATTTTGAGAATTTGTTTTAAATCTAACATTTCAGGTCTAATGTTTGGATCAAAAGAAATAATAACATCTGGATTACTTTTTTTCGCTAAATTAAGGGCTTTAAAGCAAGCATCTCTGGATTTTTTACTAATTGAAAGAGCACTTCCCATTATATGGAGATTTTTAATATTCTTAAAATATTCTTCTTTAATATCTTTCTCTGAAGTTTCTCCAGCAGCACCTTGAGCAAAAATAAATTTACGAGAACCATCAGAATTATATTGATTGAATGCTATTCCAGTTGTTAATTGATTAGTTACCCGAATCTGAGATGTGTCGACATTATCTTTTTGCAATTTTTCGATTATACAATCTCCGAACTCATCGTTCCCTATCACTCCAATAAAACCTGCAGATAAGCCAAATGATTTTCCCATTCGAGCGACAGTATCAATGAATATAGCAGGTGCTCCACTTGGGAACGGTCCTTTATAATTTCTTCCAATCTCTCCATGAGGAACATCTAATTCCACACGCATAAATTCGACTAATAATTCACCTAATGAAATAATATCAGGGCACATTTTTTCGATAAACAAACTTGTCTAAATTTAAAATTCAAAAAAATTACTAATATGAGTTTTAAAATATAATATTTAATAATACAAAAAGATTTGAAGAAAGATTTATTTTACGAACTTCTTTTTAAATGATTCAATTGTACTAGAAATTTCATTAATATGCAGTTTTAATTCTTTTGGATGCATTTCTTTTAATTTATCAATATCACCAATAATTTCTTTTAATTCGTCTATCCATAAATTCATAAGAATTTCCTTTTCTTTGTTTTTGCATGCCAATTTTATTTCATCATCAATCCATTCTTTTGCGCTTTCTTTAATTTGTTTTTTAAGAACATCAACTGTTATTTTCACTAAATCTTGTTCACTTTTGAGTTTTTCTAACACTGGCTTAAGATTATTCTCAAATTCTTTGTTTTCTTCATTAATTTTTTTAATTATATCTCTAAGAACTTCTTCTTTAGTATCAAATTCTTGATGGAAATTCTTTAATTTAGTTGAAAAATCTTCATTCATGACCTTAATGTTTTCTAAAAGGGAATTTATTTGATTTTTAAGATTAGTTACAAGTTTTTCTAACTTTTCATTAACAATGTTATAGTTATTTAAAATTTCTGAATTGAGTGTATCATAATTTTTTTCCATTTTTTTGGAAAGAGATGTAAATTTCTCTTGTAATTCTCCTTCAAACATATTAGCTATATCTTCGATTTTTTTATTAGTTGAATTTCCCAACTTTTCTAATTTCTGATCTAATTGAATAAATTGCTCTTTCGATTTTTGTTCAAATTTTGTTAATTGTTCAATGGATTTTTTCTCGAGATTATTCAATTGTTCAGAAGTTTTTTGCTCAGACTTTTTTATTTGTTCATTTATTTTATTATCTAATTTGCCTACTTGATCTTTTAATTTCTGGAAGTCCTTAAATGAAATTTCTTCAGAGATTTTCTTCACCTTTTTATTATTTTATTTTTGTTGTTTAATTATATTGGTAAAGCCTACTCCTTTTTCTAACTAAATTGTTCGTTTTTCGTTTTAGAAATGATATGTACTAATTCAAATTCCTCTCTATTGAATTTTGTTATTAAATCAATATTCTTCTCGAAATCTTTTTGAGTGGTTATTAAAAGCTCTTTCAAGTTATCAATTAAATTTTCCCCGGATTTGGAGTGAGTTTTTTTTAAGTAATTAATAGCTTTGTCAAGTTCGGATAAATTAATTAAAAATTGATCAATAACATCCATTTTTTGAGTTGCGTTCTTTTCCAACTCTTGCTTTAGGAAATCGTAATATCTCAGTTCCTTACTTTCCTTTTCTTCGACGCTCGTCTCTTTAGCTTTTGGTTTTAACTTCTGTTTTTTCAGCGCAGATTCTAAATTATTTTTATTTATTAACCCGGTTTTTAATTGATTTTCTTTTTTGTTAATTAGATTTAAAAATCCTATAGCACTTTTGTCTTGAACAATATCAGGATATAATATTTCTGCTTTTTTTAAAAAAGTATATATCAACAATTCAAAACACTCATTGATATTTGCACCTGTTTTTGCGGAAACAAAAACTACATTGTCATTCTTAGCTAAAAAATGTTCCAAATTTGATTTTATTTCCTTTTCATTAGTGAAAACATCCAATTTATTTCCAATAAATAGTATTAAAACATCCTCTGAATGAGAATTAATATGTTCTAGAAATTCTTCTTTTAAGATTCCTAATGTATGGCTTGGTTTAGTTAAATCGAAAACTAAAATAGCAACATCAATATTTTTGTATAGTGTTGGATTGAAAGGATTAAACGCCTTTTGACCTCCTATATCCCAAATAGAAATTAAGATTCTTAAAATATTACCACCTTCTTCTATTAAATATTCTTTTCTAGTAGTTTTACTACCTATGGTCGGTAAATATTGTTCTGGAAATTCTTTACCAATAAAAGAATTTATAATAGATGTTTTCCCAACCTCTCCATCTCCAAGAATAACTAGTTTTAAATTTAGGGTATTATCCAAGTCATTTATCGCCTAGGAAAAACTAATAAAAAATTTGAATTGAAAACGTTCTGGCTTATAGTACCTTTATTAAGTATTATTTGATTTATTAAAACAGAAATGGAACTTATATTTAAATATATTTAGAAAATAACTTCTTTAAACTTTATAAATCCATTTGTAATCTGCTAATTAATCACATGGGTAGTATTATTAAGCAAATATTACCTAAAGAATTGTTTTTAAATCGCTAAAAAATTTATATTTTTTTTTAACTTCTCAATATCAATATTACATATTATAATAAATATTAAAAAGAGTTAAAAATGGTATAAGGAAATGGGATTAAGAACAAATGTAACTGAAATGTTCGGAATTAAGCATCCGATTGTTGCTGCTCCTATGGGTCCATTTTATACAAAAGAATTAACGGTAGCCGTTTCTGAAGCGGGTGGATTGGGAGTTTTAAGTCATACAAATTTATTTGGAAAAAATAGTTTGGAAGAAATGAAATCTGATATGGAATATGTAGTTGAACACACTGACAAACCTTTCGGATTTAATATAAGAACATCAAGACTGCAATTAGATGCTCCTGGGTTATGTAGAGGGATATCAAGGTTTATTATGGATAATCCAAAAATCAAAGAACAATGTCTTTATGCTGTAACTAGCGCAGGTTCTCCAAAAACATTGCCAAAAGCTAAAAATTACCAAAGACTTAGAGAGAGTGGATCGAATATTAAACATTTTCATGTCGCTCCAGCATTATGGCTTGCGGATAAATGTGTGACATCTGGAGTTGATGGTATGGTTGTTACAGGGTGGGAAGGAGGAGGCCACCAGAGTTATGAAAAAATTAGTTCCTTAGTTTTATTGCAACAAGTTGCAAAAAAACACCCAGATACACCTTTAATTGCATGTGGAGGGTTTGCTAGTGGAGAAGGATTAGCTTCAGCTATAGCAATGGGTGCTGGAGCTATAGCAATGGGATCAAGATTTATCGCTTCGAAAGAAAGTGAATTTCATGATAACTATAAAAATATAGTACCTTCTTCCAAAGCTGATGATACTATATGGGTTACTGGAGTACTTGGACCTATACGTCTTTGGAAGAATAATTATTCTTTACATCATGGTGTTGTGTCAAGTAAAGAAGAAAAAATGGCAATGGAGGCTCAAATAACTCCTGAAATGGCGATGGAAGATCAAAAACATTATGAAATGACTTATGCTGGTAATATTGAAGATGGGGCGGTTCTTTTAGGTCAAAGTATTGGGATGATAAGTTCTGTAGACAGTGTTCATGAGATTATTAGTAATATTGTCAGAGATGCTGAAAAAAGATTAAAAGAAGCAAGTACTTGTATAGTATAATTTTATACAATATTTATATCAGTTTTTATTATTGAACCTTATATTTAATTTTTGAGTCAAGAAAAAGGAGATTGTGGAAATAATGGTATTTCTTGAAACAAAAGTGCTCTTAAAGGGTTTACTATGGCCAGAAAGTCCACGTTGGCATAATGATAAACTTTGGTTCTCTGATATGGATGCACATAAAGTAATGACAGTAGATCTAAATGGAAACACAGAAACAATATTAGAAATACAGAATCGGACTTCTGGGTTAGGTTGGTTACCAGATGGAAGATTATTAGTCGTTTCTATGGAAAATTGCAGAATTTTTCGTCTAGATCCTGAAGAATTAAAAGAACATGCAAACTTGAGTGATCTTGCAACTTTAAACTGTAATGATATGGTTGTTGATAATAATGGGAGAGCTTATGTGGGAAATATGGGTTTTGATTTTTTTGATCTCAAACCAAATTTTAATCCAGCCGAAATTATTCTTGTATCCCCTGAAGGAGATGCTAGGATTGTTGCTGATGATATGGCTTTCCCAAATGGGATGGTTATTACTCCAGATGGTAAAACTCTTATTGTTGGAGAAACTTTTGCTGTGCGTCTAACAGCATTTAATATCATGGAAGATGGTTCTCTAACAAATCGTAGAATATGGGCTAATCTTAAAACAATAGCTCCTGATGGAATTTGTTTAGATGCTGAGGGTGCAATTTGGGTTTCAGTTCCAGGACGCCATAGAGTTGTACGTATTCTTGAAGGGGGAAAAATTACTGATAAGGTGAAAGTTAAAACAGATGCATATGCTTGTGTGCTTGGTGGACCTAAACGTGATATCCTTTTTATAGCAACGTCAACCCCTGAAAGAGTAAATGGACAGATTGAGTATGTTAAAGTGGATATACCAGGAGCTGGAATTCCTTAATCTTTATTCTTTGCGAATTTAATTTATCAAAATTAAGAGATAACAAAAAAAAATGTCAAGTAATAGAAAAGAAATTGAACCATACGATTATATTAAACACTTTATGAGACATACAGCATTATTAGTATCAATGGATAATAATGAAAAACCAAATGTTATGGCATTAGATTGGAAAACTATTGAAGAATTTGAGGGTTTTCCCGTCATAAGAGCACAGGTAGCTTACAGTCGATATACATATAAATTACTGACTGAAGGATTAAAGGAATTTACTGTTAACATACCATCAGAAAATAATTACATGGCAGTGGATATTGCGGGTTCTTATTCAGGTAGAAATGTTGACAAATTCAAAGAAGCGAGTTTAGAAACCATTCCCGGAAAAAAAACCAAAGTACCTACTATTAAAGATTGTATTTTGAACTATGAATGTCAAATTGTTCATTCAAGTAAATCAAACATAAGCAGTCATCATTATTTTTATGGTAAAATATTAGTTGCTTATGCTTCTACTGAATTAATTAAATAATTTTTATTAAATTTTGTCGCAATAACAATCTGATGAGCTTAAAATCTCTTCACCGCAAGGACATTCTTTGGGATGATTATATCTTTTACAAATTTTATTTATAAGTTCACAGGAAAAAAGCAGATTGAACTTTTCGCATTCATCATGAGCAATTTCTGGTTTTATATCAAGTTCATTTATTAATAACAGTTCAAGAAGCCTTGCATGACGAGTTAATTCAATTGCCAACTCTTTTCCTTTAGGTGATAAAGAAACTGGTTTATAGCGTTGGTAAATCACATATTCCTTATCTTCTAATCTTTTAATACAACTTCCAATTGTGGAATGCGCAATTTCTAGTTTTTTTGCAAGAGTTCCGACTTTTAATTCACCTAGCTGAAATAACTTTCTTAAAACTCTATAATCAATATCTAACATAAGTTTCTTTATTAAATTATTATCCTATAATATAAAAAATCTCAATTTAATGTTGATGTCCTCCCAGTGATAACAATAATGTCATTAAAACAATACCAATTATGATAACTACCAATTGGCGTATAATATATTTTATATCGGTGTGTTGATGAAGATCAGGTGTTAAGTCTGAGAGGGCAATATAAATAAAACTTGCTGCCGCAACTGCTAATAAAAATGGTATCGCAAATTCTATTAAATCTAAAAGAAAATAAGAGATAATTGATGCAGGTATTGTGGTTGAACTCGAGATAATATTATAAACAAATGCTTTTTTTTTTGAATAGCCTGCATGTAAAAGAATTCCAAAATCTCCAGTTTCTTGCGCTATTTCATGAAATATAATTGTTATTCCTGCTGCAATTCCGAGACTAAACCCCGATAGGAATGCAGCAGCTATTACAATACCATCTGTAAGATTATGAAAAGAATCACCTATTAGAATAATCGGTCCAGACGCATGAGAATGGACCTCACATTCTTCATCACGACAATTTCTCCAAATTATAATCTTTTCCATTATAAAGAAAAAAAGGATACCACCCAATATAAAGGGCATAATTATATGTGGCTCACCAGCACCTTCAACAGCTTCTGGAATTAGTCCTAAAAATGCAGCAGTTAAAAGAATACCAGTAGCAAACGCGATTAAAATAGGTATAAGTGCCTTTTGATATTTTTCATTCAAAAACATAAAACTACCTGCAGCAGTAATGGCTCCAAAACTTCCCAAAATGCTAAATAAAATTACCCATAATAGAATTGCATATCACATTTCTTAATTTTTTTTGATTTTACGATACATCGTAAAATATTTAATGAAATAAAAAAATGAATAGATAAAAAAGTTTTCGTTATAATTAGACAGAGAAAATATGATTAAAGAAAATTAGGAAATTAATTTTATATAGTCTAAAAAATTCAAAAAACTAGAAAACTAAATAAAAGGCGATATAAACATTGAAAAATGAACAGTTATCAGAATCAGATCAGTATAAAGGGCGTCTCACCCCTCGAATTATCCTTTTATTTTCGTTAATAGGTGTATTTTCTGCCCTTATTTGTATACTTACTATGGTAGTAACAATTCCAATACCTGCAACACAGGGATTTATTAACATTGGAGATGCTGGAGTAATGATTTGCGGGTTGTTATTTGGACCAATAATAGGAGGTTTTTCTGGAGGAATTGGTTCTGCTCTTGCAGATATTTTTTTGGGTTATATAATATATGCCCCAGGAACTTTAATAATTAAAGGTTTAGAGGGTTTAATTGTTGGAATTATTGCTAATCCTAAAAAATATTACAAAAAAATAAATTATAGAGATATTTTAGCCGTTATAGCTGGAGGTTTATTAATGGTATATGGATACTTTTTATATGAATTATTCGTATATGGTTTACCAGCGGCAGTCTATGAACTTATTTTAAATGGTATAATTCAATTTGGATTGGGAGGATTGATAGCTCTTATATTTATTGCTACAGCACGTAAAGTTATAATTGATAATTTACCGCAAGTTTTTGATAAGATCTTTATTTAATGAATACTTAATCAACAATACAATTACTACACTCAATTTCATCGAAATCATCCCAGTCACTGCGAAATATTTTTATTTTTCCTTTATCTCCGCAAAATTTACAGCTATATTTAAGCCCTATAAAATCTTCTCTTTGAAATATACTCATACTTGTTTCATAAATTCATATTAGAATAGAAATTATTAAAAAATGATTAGATTCAAGTTATTTATAAATTTGTCTTTAGAAAACTTTATTATTAAAATATTGAATCAAGACAAAATAAAACAAATAGCTATAAATTAAAATAAAAAAGAGAATTAAAAGTTAGAATAAGTCATAAATTTATCTCCTGATCCTAAACTATAGAGCTCAAACTTGCTTCCACGCTTAGTCTCGCAGAACATTTGGATCATAGGGAATAAGTAAATTTGTGTTGTTATTTGGGAATCTTTATCTTTATTATAAGTTCTATAATCACTACTAGCTGCATTTATAGTCCTTTTGATATTTTTATTCCAATATCCTAATGAAGGTTCTGCTTTTGATTCTAATTCTTTAAAATCGCTAAATTTTATACCTTCGACCTCTTCAATTATTTTGTGTAGATCTTCTCCAATTTCTTTCTCATATTTTGTTTGAGCACTTGAGTGAAGTATAGGAACCCCAGTTACAACTGTTTGAAATGGTACAGGAAGTTCTTCATATTTATAGAGATTTTTATGACCTCCACATTCTTTACATGGATCTGATCTGTTTCCAGTACCATAGCAAGCACCACATGGATAAGAGAATACTTTTTTTTCCTTTTGTTGCTCTTGACCGACTAATATTGTGATATTTTCCTCAATTTTACCAGTACCTTTACAAGTTTTACACTTATTGTCAATATATCCCTTACCTTTACAGGTTTTGCAAGGAACTGCTTGTAATGATTCATATTGAGGTACTATTTCGTCTCCCTTCCATTCGTCTTTATTTATCTTCCCAGCACCCTTAAACGAATAAAATTGTACTCTTCCCACTCTAGGAGCACTTATAGTATTTTCTTCTTTTCCTTTTGGTGCTGGACCAAGAGATTTTTTAACTGCAAAATAAATTGCTGCTTCTTTATTAGTATCTTTTACATATTCAGCAGCACTAATTGCATCTAAAGAAAAAACTGC
>JBHLNL010000023.1:0-29620 GCA_048941605.1 Promethearchaeota archaeon
CCTTATCACAATGGAGAAAGTGAGGTAATAGTGGGAAAAGCGCTCAAAAATGGATATCGTGAGAAAGTTCATCTTACGACAAAATTACCTATATGGTTAGTAAAGAAAAGTGAGGATTTTGATAGATTCCTTAGTGAACAAATTGAACGATTACAAACAACTCCTGATATCTATTTTTTTCATGGTTTAAACAAGGTAAGATTAGAAAAAGTTAAAAATCTTGATTTAATCGAGAAAATGGAAGAAGCCAAAGCAAATGGATTAATAAAACATGTTGGTTTTTCATTTCACGATGATTATGATGTTTTTAAAAATATAATCGATTACTATGACTGGGATTGCTGTCAAATCCAATACAATTATCTTGATATCAACTATCAAGCCGGTACTAAAGGGGTTGAATATGCGGGTAAAAAAAATATAGCTTTAATAATTATGGAACCAATTCGGGGTGGAAAGTTGGCAATTCCAGATAATAAATTAGATCAAAAGCCAGAAATCAAAGCAGTGTTAAGTAAATCAAAAATTAAAAACACAATGGCGGATTGGGCTTTACAATTCGTCTGGAATCACCCTGAAGTTTCAGTTACATTAAGTGGTATGAGTTCTATGCAACAAGTAAAAGAAAATTTGGAGTCTGCTGATAAATCACAGAGTAATAGTTTAACTAAAGATGATTTAAAAGTTATTTCTGAATTACGCAAAGCATATAAAAAGTATGATCTAGTGGCTTGTACTAGCTGTAGATATTGCATACCTTGCCCTAACGGTGTTAGTATTCCATGGATTTTTATGTTATTGAATGAATTAGGATATTGGGGAGAACAACGTAAACCGAGAATTAAATTTTTCTATGATAGGATGGCAAAATCCCCTGAAGAACTAGAAAAAAGGCTATCTGAAGAGGACGATGTTGATGGAGCAGCAAGTCTATGTATCCAATGTGGTGAATGTCTTGAAAAATGTCCTCAAAAAATCGATATTCCAGATGTGATGGAGAAAGTTAATGGTATTTTTGAAGAAGGTAAAAAAGTTTCAGATTTTTTTTAATTTTTATTTCAATTAAATATGGTATATATTGACTATACCATTAAATATAACCAAAAACTTCTTTTAAAAAGATAAATATTTTGAATTGAAGTTAAAATAGATTTCAAAAGCTTAAATGAATGGCTCTTGACGGTTAGAATCTTATATCACTAAAGATATAGATAACCACAGTGGTCTTTGACGCTGGGCTTCAAACCCAGTTATCCTGTGGAGGGATAGGGGTTCGATTCCCCTCGAGAGCCGCCATTTCAAACTTATAGTGAATCTTATGGTTGATTTTAGTAAAATTATTGAATTTTTTGAAAGTTCGAACATTCCTGAAAATATGTTGAATAGAGGTCAACTTGTCTTAAATGAATTTTTAAGACCGATGAAAATACTTTTTGAGCAAAAAACTATACCGATTGATCCTTGGACTGATGACCAAATTGAATTTTTTCTTCAAACACTCTCAAATATGGATACAGATAAAGATAGTAATGCTGCGAGAGTAGGAGAGAGGGAAGCACGAGTCTCTTCAAAATTACACTTAAAAACTTCTGCGGGATTTTGTCATGGTGTAGGAAGAAGTGGTTTTTTAACAGCTCCTCAACCAAAAGCACCCGGAGCTTCAATAATGTATGAAATTTCGAATTATTTAGCTCGAAGTATTTTAAAGAATTCAGGTATACCTAATATAAAGGACGCAATTGTAGTACCATTATGTACAGGAATGTCATTATCTTTAAGTCTAGGCGCTTTAAAACCAAGTCAAAGTGAAGGCAATGCAAATTATAAACGAACTGTTATAGTTCCTCAAATAGATCATAAATCCCTTTTAAAATCGATTGATTTAATGGGTTATAAAGCAAAAATTATCTCAGGACAGATTTTTGGGGACGCAGTAAGGATTCCAATCCAGGATATTAAAAATAGTTTGGATAATGATTGTTTTGCCGTCATTTCACTTACTAGTTTTTTTCCACCAAGAGAACATGATGATATTAAAGAAATAAGTAAATTTGCGCAAGAAAATAATCTCGTTCATATAGTTATAAATGCATATGGTGTCCAAAGCCCAGAATGGATGAAATTAATTAGATCTGCAATCGATGCAGGGAGGGTAGATGCAATAATTCAATCTACAGATAAAAATTTCCTTACCCCTGTTGGTGGCGCTGTAATTGCTTCACCATTGAAAGACAATATAACTAAAATCAGCCAGGCTTATGCTGGCCGCGCTTCAGCAACCCCAGTTGTAAATTTCTTAATTTCAATGTTATCTATGGGGATTAATGGTTATCAAAAATTAATTACAGAACAACAAAAAAATCGTAAAATTCTTGAAACTAGACTCATAAAAATTGCTGAAAAATTAAATGAAAGAGTTTTGGATATCTATAATCCAGTTGCAGTAGCTCTATCTTTAAAGAATTTGAAAACAGAACATTTGTATGCACTTGGTGGAGCTTTGTATAATTTAAGAGTAACTGGACCACGAGTATATAATCCAAAAGATAAAGCATTTGGAACATGTTGTAATAATTATCCAACACCCTATATTGTAATGAATGCCGCAATTGGAGCAACAGAAAAAGATATCATTTCTGCTGTTGATAGATTTGAAAAAGCATACAATCAAATAACTCATTCATAAAAACATCTCAAATTTTTCAATATTCTATTTGAACAGAAATAAAAATAAATAAAAACTAGAAGTTCTATATTTTAATAAAAATTATTTGAACGATTCAAAATCGTTAGAAAGGGGTTCTTAATGGAAAACCGACTTTTAAACCAATTTAATAATGTTATTACTTCACAATGGCTTTCTAAACAAATGGAAGAACCATATACTCCTTTACTTCCTCGAGAGTTATTTGAATTAGCTTATCATACATGTAATTCTGTCGCTATGAGAAATATTTATATGAAGCAATCAACAAGCGAAGATCAAGGTGGTTCTAAAGCAGTTTTTTATTCAAATAGTAAAAAATTTATAGCAATAGAAGCTTTAGACAATTCTTTAAAAATTACTAAATATTTTACTGAGGGAACTACTGGTGATAAAGTTGTCACTGAAATTCAACCCTTATTAAAAAAGAGAAAAGATGTCTTTGCTAAAATGGATGAAGATATGAGAATCCAGATCCTAAAAAGTATCCTTGTAGAAAGAAAACTCGATGAATGTGCTAATCTAGTAATGCTAAAAGGTATAAATCGAAGGATTTATTTTGCAATCGGGGATGCAAGGGAATCTGCTGCTGTTGTTCCTATATTTATGGAAGCAGAAGGCGCAAGCTTAGTGCAATTAGCTCTAAATAAGTGGATGGAGACCGCGCAAAGATTAGAACAAGAACATAATTTTCCGGAAAATCTTATCCCTGGGATTCTTAAAAATCTTACCCAAATAAAAAAATGGCTCCTTGATTTGATAAGTTCAAATTTAGACAAATAATTGATTATTTTTAATATATTATCACAATATATCTAAGTGTATTCTTCAGATATATATAAAAAAACGTAAAATAGATGTTTCACGATATTTAAAAAAATAATGGGCCATCGGGGATTTGAACCCCGGATCTCAGGTTTTTACTTTCTCGGACAATTTTTTGATGTATGTCCGATGGTCATTTATAAGACCTGCGCTTGTTGACCAAGCTTATCAACCTGTTAACCATTCCAGTCATTCAGAGAAATCCTAGATGATAGCTAAGCAAATGGCCCTGCAACGTTGTTATATCCGATTACTTTGTTTAACCTCCAAAACAAAATACCTTATTATTTCAAAAGGCACAAAAAGATAAAAATTTTTTTATTGGTGTAATCTGTTATATTTATAATTGAAGAGAAAAAAAGAGAATTTAGAAAAAAACAAAAAATTAATGAAGAAGTTGATAATCAATGGCAGAAATGTTAACAGACCTCCTTCAGAATATATATAAGAGAATAGCGCAATTAGGGCAAGCAATACAGGAGTTAAAGACTTCTCTCGATGGACTTAATCAAAATATTGAACAAAAAATTTCAAACCTAACAGAGAAATTAGAAGAATTTTCAAATGAGATCAATGTTACTCAAACTAAGCATATTGATGCAGTAAAGGAAATTGGGGCAGGAACTACACAAGAATTGAAAGTAATTCAAGAAGGTTTAGGTTTGGAAGCTCTTAAAAATTTGATTAAAAAATTAGAAGATTTTGCTAAACTCTCTGAAGGTGTTCTTAATCAAGATACAGTAAATTTATTGTTATCTGAAGCCATTGATTCAGTTAAGAGTCTTAAAGAATCTGTAAAGGAAGAGGAGGTAGTAGAATAAATGGCTGAACAGTTACTTGATCAAATGATTCAAAAAATAAATCAAATTATGAGTTCTTTAGATGGAACAATTGCTCAAATAAATCAAATGAGAGGAGCGATTAATCAAATGAGCCAAAGCTTCTCTGAACAAACTGTAGCTATGACAGAAAATATTAGATTGATAGTAGAAGTCTTAAAACAGTTCAGAGTTCAATCAACAAAAAGTCTTCAAGATCTATCAGATGATTTTAATCTCAAAATAAAAGAGCTCTGGGATAAAAAGGCTATTGAAGCAATAACAGAAGAAGAGAAGAAAGCGATTGAGGTCATAAAACAAGCCTCACAAACTGTAACAGATAATTTATATTTTGCTCAATTATTAAATATTATTCAGTCTATTCGTGAAGAAACAAATAGAATAATCAGCGCTACTCAATCATAAATCTTTTATTTTTTTTATGCTTAATCATAACCTAATAATAATTATAAAAAAGTGTAAGATTTCTAATGCCACTAGGTTGTTTTGTAATTTTACTTCCAACTGATTCTGATTATAAGATTATGGGTTATTATTTTAAAGAAAGTAACCCCAATTTTGAGATATCAAATGATTTATTTCTTAGGTTAAATCTTGATCATTCAAAAAATGAGTATAATCTATTAAAAATAAAGACTCACAAGATTTTTTCCTATCTCTATAAATTTAAAGGAAAATTAACTAGAAAAGCTTCAGGAAGTATTATAGGGTTGTTATTAGATGAAGATGATGAGTTAGAAAAATATCGTTCTTCACTTAAAGAAGCTGCTGAAGCCCTTGAAATACCTAGTTTAAACATTCTCAACAAATCTAAAGAGGAGTTTGAAACAATCTTAAAAGATATTTATCTTGAGCATCTTGAACCTCTAATTGATATTCTTCAACCTGATGCGCTGAAAAAAAGCATTATAAACATTACAAAATTCATGTTAAGTGGTGGAAAAAAAGAAAGGAAAATAGCACAAGATCTCCTAGAAAAAATTGAAAATGGTGAACATCTTAAAATTTCTGAATTCTATAAAACGGCTGAGAATGCAGCAAAATCTCTAGATTATACAAAAGCAGCAAAGTTTTACTTGAAAGCAGGGGAATTAGCAGAAAATCTCTATATTATGGATATTGCGTCTTCATTAACAGACAAAGGTGAATTTTACCAACAAACTCCTGAATTATCAAAAGAAAGAGAAAGAATAGTAGAAGAGGCGCGTAATGCTTTGAAAGTTGAAGATTTTCATACAGCTTATATCTCATTTAGAAAAGCTAGTGAAATTTCTAAAAAATTAGTGGATTTTGATAAAGAGGAAGAATACAGGTTAAAATCTGAAGCATTAAGAAATTTCCATGAAATAGATCAAAAATATAAAAAAAAAGTAGTTTGATTCTAAAGAAAAAAATTACATAAATTTTTTCTATGATTGATCTGTTCACAAAATAGCATATAAAAAGTTCTTTTATAAAGAAATTCTTACACCTTTTTAAATAAAATGGAACGCATTATTGCATTATTAACAGATTTTGGACCAAAAGGGCAGCATTATGTAGCCGCAATGAAAGGAGTTATATTGAAAATAAATCCTCTTGCAAAAATAATTGATCTCTCTCATGGAATTTCTCCGTTTTCAATAATAGAAGCAGCTTACATATTAAAAACTACTCATATACATTTTCCTCAAGATACTGTTTTTATCACTGTTGTTGATCCCGGAGTTGGGAGTAGGAGAGAAATAATAGTATTAAAATCAAATTCTAACCATTATTTTATAGGCCCTAATAATGGGATTTTTCCAAATGTATTTCATCCATCAGAAATTTCTGAATGTATTAATGTTCAGAATGAGGATTATTATAATCGACCAGTGTCACCCACTTTTCATGGTAGAGATATAATGGCACCAATAGCGGCTTATATCACCAAATACCAAAATTTTTCTTTAAGTGAACTTGGTCCAAATTTCAAATTTAATAATCTAATAAAATATCCATTAATTTACGATTTGGACTTAACTAAGAATACTATTAAAAGCTCAATACAATATGTTGATTCTTTTGGGAATGGAACAACAACTATTCCTATGATTGGCAATAAAGTAAAAGACTCACATTTAAGTTTAGAAGATGGTACAAAATTATCATTCATTATTAGAGAAAAGATAAATGAAGCAATTTTTACTTCTCATTTTGCATCTGTGCCTATAAATTCTGTTATTTTTATTATTGGGTCTACTGGGTTTCTTGAGATCTCGATTAACAAAGGAAATGCATCAAAAACACTAAATTTCAAGGTTGGAGATATAATAACAATAAAACTTGAAGAGGGCAAAATATAATGGAAAAGGAGATATTAGCCTGTATTGATGAAAAAAGTAAAAAATATTTGCAATCTGGGCAGATCTCTAAGTTTATTTTTCCAATGGAGAGAAAAGAAGCCCATGATAAAAAAATAAGCCATTTAATTACCCGATTTTTTATAATATCTCAATCTCCTGAAGGAGAAATGCTTTATTTGGTTCAAAAACGTGGTAAAAATAAGAAATCATTTCCAGGGTATTTTACTGACTCGTCTTCTGGACATATAAATTGGGTGAGAAATTTAAACCTAAATAAAATTAAGAAAGATGCATTGAGAGAACTTGAGGAAGAATTTGGAATTCCTCCAAACGCAGTCCAGAGAACCTTATTTTACGACATATATACGGAAAGTCTTGAAACGGCATACATCTTTTTTGGGATTGTTGAACATAATATACCAATAAAACCTGATCCAGATGAATTAGATGTTGAATTCAGCAGATTCTATAATAAAAATGAACTTGAAAACTTATTAGAAAATGAAAAAAATATTGATTATTCAAAAAAAATATGGAGAAGAATAATTAATACAGATGTTTTATCACTTTTTAATGCAAAATTTGAGCTGTTAAATAATAAAAAAAATAAAATAGCGTTGTTTATTGGCAGGTTCCAACCTCTACATCATGGACATATCCATGTAATTAAAAATATTTTAAAAACATATAATAAATTAAAGATCGGTATTGGAAGTTCTCAAATATCACATACATTAAATGATCCATTTACAAAAGAAGAAAGAAAAGCGTTTTTTCACGCTGCTTTAAAAAAAAGAAATATTACATCTAAACAATATGAAATATTTTACATCCCTGATATTTTTAATGCTAAAAAATGGGTAAACCATGTCATCTCAATTGTAGGGGAATTTGATTCAGTCTTTTCCAATAGTGATTGGGTAAGAGAATTGTTTTTCAACAGAGGTATTCAAGTCGAGAAGAAGATTACTATTTTTAAAAAGAAATTCAACGCTAATAATATTAGAAAATTAATTATTAAGAATGATATAAATTGGAAGGCTTTAGTACCGAATGAGGTTGT
The DNA here is from genome assembly GCA_048941605.1 of Promethearchaeota archaeon. Classification (GTDB taxonomy): domain Archaea; phylum Asgardarchaeota; class Lokiarchaeia; order Sigyniarchaeales; family SOKP01; genus Loki-b32. The sequence continues at coordinate 7,759 of JBHLNL010000023.1, forward strand.
TGAATTAATTGAAGAATTTGATGGAATTAATCGTTTGAAATCGCTCTATAAAGAAAAAGGGTAATAATTTATGAAAACTGAGGAATTTTTAGAAATTGATGGTTCCATTGGGGAAGGTGGAGGGGCGATACTTCGGATTGCAGCTGGGTTTTCAATTTTATTCCAACGTTCAATTTTTATAAAAAATATAAGAGCAAATAGAGCTAAACCAGGATTAAGATTACAACATTTAATGGGTCTAAAAACTTTAGCAAAATTTACTAATAGTAAATTGTCTGAATGTAATGTTGGGACGAGAGAGCTAACTTTAATTCCAAATCATTTGATAAAAGATAAAGTTGAGGTTGAGATTGGAACAGCAGGGAGTATAGGGTTATTATTACAACCTATTCAAATTGCATGTTTAGGATTTAACTCACACGAAAAAATCGAAATCTTAATTAATGGAGGTGGAACATTTGGAAAATGGGCTCCAAGTTTAAATTATCTCCAACAAGTAACATATAATATTTTTAAAAATCACGGTTTTAAAATCGATATTGCTATTCAGAAACATGGTTTTTATCCTAAAGGTGGAGCGATAGTAAAATGTACTTTATTTCCTCCAAAAGAGGGAATTAAACCAATTAATTTAACTAAATTAGGTAATTTAGATTTAATTCAAGGCGAAATAATTAGTACAAGTCATTTAAAGTCAAAAAATGTAAGTGAAAGAATTAAAAAATCTGCTCAACAGAGATTAAAACAAAATTTGGGAATTAATATTAAAATTAATTATAAATATGTAAATTCTCTAAGTCCTGGAGTAGGAATTTCTTTATGGGCAAATTCAGATACAGGTGCCATTATCTCTTCTGGAACGGTTCTAGGGGAGAAAAACATTACTTCTGAGGATCTTGGTATTTTAGCAGCTGACAAAATCATAACATATATTAAAAAAGAAATACCGGTTGATAATTATTTAAGTGATCAATTAATTCCTTTCATGGCTTTTACTAAAAGACCATCAAAAATGAAAGTGCTGGAGGTTACTAGTCACACCAAGACTAATTTAGAATTGATTAAATTATTTTTAGATAGAAATTATCAAGTTAAAAATGAAAATACTTATTCTACCATAGAATTTCTATAATTAATTAAAAATATTTTATTTAAAGAAAGATTTAATCAAGATTTTATTTTAAGATTAGAAGAAATTTTTATAAGATTATTTTATTATATGTTTATTATAAAAATTATTAAAATATTCAAATAAGAATGTCTCAGACCGTTGCCGCATTTCAGCGGTGTCCTAGATGTGGAAATGAGAATACTGTTGATAGTTTTGCTTGTAATTTCTGTGGTTTTAGATTAAAAATAGAAAAAATTGAAAAAATTAGATTTTTTAGAAGATATGAAGCAGAATGGACTACTCCATATCCCTGGTATATGAAAATTTTATATCTTTTTGTGAATGCCCCAAAAGCTTTTTTTGATATTAATCATAAAAGAAGTAAAGCTCCTGGTTGGTTGATTTTATTAATTTGCTCACTATTATATGGATTAATGGGATTGGCTTTTTTTTCACATTTTAATTTTGTTGGTATCCCACCATTTACAATTTTACACTTCTTGTATAATTTGAGTTTTTTTGCTTCTTTCTTTGTTTTTGGTTTCATTTTTCAATTAATTCTCTTTTGGTTTCTAATATGGGTATTTAGTAAGGGGGCTAATTATGCAGTTGGATTTACAGAAAGGTTAGAAACACGCTTCGGAGCCACTAAAGAACAGAAAGAAAAATATAAAGAAGCAGATGTAAGCCCTTTCAGTATTTATAAAGGTGGTACCATGCTACAATTAGAAGGAGCATATAAATTCAAAATGATGTTATGTGCATTTACACCATTTCTATTAATAAACAGTATAAAAATATTAATTGTTCTGTTTGGTTATTCAAATGTAGATGTTACTGCTACATTTCCTTTTGATCCAACTGTTTTTGATCTTATGCTTAGTTCTAATACTTGGTTAGTATTAGATATTATCGATGCATTAACTATTGCAATATGGATACCTATTCTAATAACCTTGGCTATTAGAGAGTTAAGTAACTCTTCTACAACTCGAGTATTAATCCCTACTATTATAATTGGAGTGATAGTTGCTATTCTATTCTACTTTCTACGCCCAACTATATTTGGTTAAATTTATTAACTCTCCATTAAACCATTATATAAAATACACGATTTTTTTTATTATACAAGTGTGAAATGACAGATAATAATAAAATTAATTCTGAATTTGAGTCAAAAATTGAGTCTGAATTATTTGCATTAATCAAATCAATAAATAATCTAAATAACAAATATCAAAAAGGCATTGTTAATGAAAATTTCTTTAGAAAGGCCTTAAAAACAGCTATGAATAGTTTATTAAAGATCAATCTTTCTTTAAAAGAAAATAATCTTCAAATGTCAGATCTAATAAAAAAAATGAATTTAGCTCAAGATTATAACTCTGTTATAAATATCATAAATCGTGTATCCTCACTAAATTTATCTGATAATGAAATAATCAATCAAAGTCGCACATTTTTAGAATTACCTCATATTACTTCTGAAATAACCACATCTTTTATAACTCTTATGGATGCGTTGACTTTGGATGGCTTAGAAAAAAAAGATATAATTTTTAATTTGTTTAATGAATTGACTCATAATTTAAGTAAGTTTCCTGGATTAAATGATGTTTTATTTGAGGTTAAAGAGTTGCAGAAAAGTGCTATAAATCAGCGTGATCAACTACTATCTAATGCCAAATTAAAGGATGAATTAATAGATAACTTATATGAAATATTTAAAGAATTTCAAAATAAATTAAGTCTAAAACCTTAAGAAAAATAATAAAATTAATATTTTTTCTGTAATTTAAAATTATATTAAATTAATAATTTTCTCTGAAATATAAAAGAAAAGGTAATTAAAATTCCACGTCCCGGCTTACGATCTAAAGCTCAAGCAAGGAAAAACATAAGCACTCCAGGGAATCAAAATGTGACCCACTATTGGAGAAAAAAACCCAGTAGAGCAAAGTGTGCAATATGTAAAAAACCACTTCAAGCAGTTCCAAGATTAAGACCCTCAAAAATGACTAAAACTAATAAAACAGCGAGGAGGGCGAATAGAATGGAAAGTGGAAGATATTGTGCAAAATGCCTCAATAATATAATAAAAGAATCTGTTTGGAGTCAATAAGACTGCTTAAAAACTTAGCTTAATTACATAATTTTAATAATAAAAATCATATACATGCTCTTTTTAAATTGAATTAATATTTAAATTTAAAATAAATGAAAAAATGATTATAACAATTTCAGGACTTCACGGAACGGGAAAATCTACGATAGGAAAGTTAATGGCTGAAAAATTGGGCATTGAATATTATAGTACCGGCCAAGCTTTTAGAGATCTAGCACAAAAAATGAATATGACATTAGCAGAGTTTACTGAATATGTAGAAAAAAATCCTGAAATCGATAAAAAATTAGATAATAAAATAATTGAAATTGCTCAAAAAGGAAGTGTAATCATCGATAGTCAATTAAGTGGATATATATTAAAAACTTATTCAGATTTTAATATCTTATTAACTTGTTCCCTAGAAACCAGAGTTAAACGAATGGTTCAAAGAGATAGTAGTAATTATGAAGAAAAAGTAAAAGAAACTAAGATAAGAGAAAAATCAGAATTAGAACGATTCAAACAACTTTATAACATCGATTTAAGTAATAAACAAGAGCTAAATCAAATTTATGATCTCATTATAGATACAGAAAATCTAACAGTTGAGGAAATTTTAAAAAAAATTCTTTTGAGATTAGAAGAAGTGTTTAAATAATCTTTTTTAAGTAAAAAATCGAAAAAATTTTATTTTTACTTTGATTTTTTAAATTACTAAAAATAGTATTTGATTACTGGAAAATTGGTAATACCAGTAAAAAAAGTATTTTAAAATAATTTGGTGACAAATTATATGAGTATATATGATATAGGACGGCTCTGCGTCAAAACCACAGGAAGAGAAACAGGATATTACTGTGTTATTGTTGATATCATCGATAAAAACTACTTGCTTATTGATGGAATGAAAGTTCGTAGAAGAAGGGTAAATTATAAACATATAGAACCAATAGCAGAAACAGTCGAAATTAAAAAGGGTGCATCTCACGAGGAAGTAGAGGTTGCAATTAAAAAAGCAAAATTAGGAAAAAAAATGAGTGAACCAGTTTCGATTCCAATCAAATAATTAAAATAAAACCTTATAAAAATTATCTAATTCTATTTTTTTTCATAAGCAACGGTTGCCTAGCCCGGTACGGCGCCGGCTTGGAGTGGATTGTATCCCAAAAAGCCGGTGTGTGAATGCACTCGGGGGTTCAAATCCCTCCCGTTGCGTTTTTCTAGTATGTAAATCAATTGATTTACACATCTGGAAATTCTAAAGCTTTTGCTTTTTGTCCTGCAAACATTCCCCCCATACCTCCTGTTGCTTGTGACTGAAGCTTCAACAATCTTTGTGTAAGTGTATTAATGCCTAATGAACATAAAAAATACCATGCTGTAAAATTAATCCAAATAGCGTTAGCGCTTATAAAATTACCTATCAAGGGGACATCATTTGCATGCATCGGTGATAACGCTACTGCTTTACCAGCAAATATTGTATTCATAATTCCAAAAATTATTATCATCGGAAGAAATGTAATACATGTAGGTTTCATCCTCTGAAAAGCCATTTTTTGTTGTGTTTGTTTAAACATAGCTTCTTTTCGTTCCCATCTTTTTCGAGCCTTTCTATAACGTTCTGGATCGATTTCTGCTAGTTCAATTATCTTTTCTTTTTCTTCTTGATGAGCTTTAATTTGTATTTGTTTACGATTTATAGCTTCAGTGTCAACTAATAATCTTGTTAAAATTGTACTGATTAATGCTGTTGCTAAAGCTAAAAGAAACACAAATAACATAGAACCTGGTGGTGTTGTAATAAAATCTAAAAAAGCATTTTGAAAGATTAATAATATCATCTTTATATTTATTTATATTGAAATTATTTTAAAGTTTTCATATAGGATTCGTTTCATAATAATGAAAGAATATATAAAATTAAAATAAACAAAAATGAAACCTTTATCCCTAATCCATGCCAAGCATCGCTCTTAAGCCGGGATATTGTACTGCAGCGAGCTCCTTAGCGATAGTTTCTCCATAATTTTGGATTATCCCTATTGCTATCAATAACCCCGTCCCAGAACTCAGTGCTCTTAGACTGTCTGCAGTAAAACTTAACACAGCAATGATAATACCGTTTAATATTACCAAAGTTGGAATATAGCGTTTCAAAATCCGCTCAATTATTTTCCCAGAACTTCGAAATCCAGGGATTTGCATTTTTGAATCAATTATTTGATTAGCAATATCTCGTGGCGCAAGACCAGAGACTTCAACCCATACACGGCCGAGCAATATGCATAATACAACAAATATTAAGAGATAAAAAACTGCACGGAATGGATCCAAGACTAATTGATCAATTCCCAATGGTGGAGTAAGCAAATAAACCAGACCGGACACGGGTATTAGTTGTTGACCAGCAAGACCTCCTGCACCTTCCTCAATTCTAAATACCCCTATTATATCAACCCAAAAATCAGGTATAAGCCCTCCATTCGATGAACGTATTGCAGATGCAGGTCCAGCAAGTAACTGTCCAAAGAAGAGGAAATTAGCGTATAATGCATTAACTAATATTACAGGGATGTTGGATACATATAGGAGTTTCATGGGATATTTGCCTTTAAAACCTCGATAGCCTCTATAAGCAAGGGGAATCTCAACACGTGTTGATTCAAACCATATAACTAAAAGAAATATACCTACCGTAGTAATAATTCCAATTAGGGATGGATAAGATCCTCGCAAGAAAATTGTTCCGAGAGTAGTATTAGGATCATTGTCAAATAACGCTGTAAAGAAGGCAATGACAATTCCTCTTGGTAGACCATCTCCAGGGGGATCAGCAAGTGGACCAGGAGTGGGAAAAAAACTGAAACAATTCCAAAAGATCTGACCGGCAACTCCCGCTGCGATAAATAATGAAACTCCACTCCCTAAGCCCCATCCTTTTTGAAGTAATTCATCTAATAATATTATAATTATTCCGGCAAATAACAGTTGGAAAAAGATGAAAAATGCTCCTTGTATACCAATTCCTTCTGCACCTGTTAAAGGACCAAAAGCTCCTCCTAAAATATAAGCTACAGCATTGAATATTGTCAAGAATACAGCAAGTACTTTCTGAGCTCCACTGAACATAGCTCTATCATATGGATCAGCCATATTTACTTTGATTATTCTTGAACCTAAAAGTAATTGCATAATAAGACCTGATGTCACTATAGGGCCAATTCCTAATTCGGTTAACATTCCTCTCTGACTTGCGAGTATAACTCTTAACCAAAAGAAATAATCAGTTGATTGCTCAAAGTTAATACCGAATAATCGAATATTACTCATAATCAAATAAATTATCAATACAACTGCAGTCCAAATGAATTTTTCTTTAAAGGAAACCTCACGCTGAGGCTGTTTAATTTCTGGCATAGCTCGAACAAATGGAGAGAAGAATTTTAGGAACTTTCCGGCCATAAACAATCAACAACGTGAATTTATTAAAATAAATATGAAAATCTTAAATTTGAAATGTAATTTAGAAAAAAATGAATTTTAAAAAAAGTTTATGATCTAAAATTGCCTAAATTTGGGATTTAGAATAAAGACAAAACTCAGAAAATAAAATTCTTAAGCTTTAATTTAATATTAAAATCGCTTTGCATTATTCTTCTGTTTCTTTGATTGCTTTACATGAAATTCTTATCTAATTTTCTAAATTATTTTATTGGTCAAAATTTAGGTTGAAAACCCAAATTAAAACAGTGAACCAATCCCAGTAGGTTCCTCTTCTTCAGCTTCCTCTTTTTTCTTCACTTCTTCTTTTTTCTTCTCTTTAACTGCTCCTGTTGGGGCAGCAGCAACTGGCATAGCGCTAGCGGATTTGATAATATCCTCTATTTTTGTACTTTTTAAACCAGCAATTAGCTTAGTGATTTCTGTTTTATCAACCTTTGCACCTGCTGCGTTTAATACTTTTTCCACGTTTGCTTCGGTAATTTTTCCTCCCGCTTTGTGAAGTAATAAAGCTGCATAAATACTTTCCATATCATCTAACCTCTTTTTTATTATTTTATCATTATATTTGTAATTCTAATTTTTATTCAAAAAAATGCAAATTTTATCCAAACAAACCTCCAATTCCAACTTCTTCTTCATCAGGTTTTTGTTCCTCTTCTTCTTCAACTTTAGGTTTTTCTTCTTGTTTCGCTACTTGGATTCCTTCTCCGAAAATGATACTATTTAATATATTAGCTTCGGAAGCAGCTTTTCGAATATATTCCTCTTTCATATCATCCAAGAAGAAGGGCATCTCGAATAAAACTCCAAGTGCTTCTCGATAAGCTCTGGCAAAATCTCGATTAAATTGTTCCATATTCATATACAATATTTCTTCGGGTATAATTTCTCCATCACTCCAAGCAAAATGAATTTTAATCAAAGATTCTATTGGTGTAATTCCTAATTTTTTCAAAACCGCAGCTTGCTTAACAGTGACTACATCACCAGCTTTATGTGTTCTTGTATCCTCACGAACATGGATTGTATCATTCATAATTCTTGTCGGTAATTTTAAAGTCATGTTCAGTTCACTTATGACTTGGCCCGTAGGTAAGCCTGTGTCTCCAGCTGGGACCCAGATATCTACAGGTGTGATTTCGTTTGGTTTAGCAGGAACCATCCATTCGTTTTCTAAAAATATTTTCCTTAATTCAAACAAATCTAAATTTGTAAATACTAAACTTGACTGACCTGGGATATGATTTGCAAATTCATCTAAATTTTTCTTTTTGGAATTATTTTTAAATTCTTCTATAGCACGTAGCTGAAGTGATTTTTTAGACATTCTAAATACTGCTTTTCCTCTTAAAATTTTACGCATAGTTTGAATTTGCTTATCATTAATATGAGCTACTTCAATAACAGCTACATTTTTAAAATTTCTAAATAAATCAACTAAATTATTAATTTCCTTTTTTTTCCATTGTGGTATATCTTTTTTTTTAATCATTATTTCACACCTCGATACTTTTTAGGAATTCTTCTGTTACTTTTACTGGTTTTCCCATTGTAGACTTTAAAAACATTGATTTAAAGTTATTAAACTTATGAGGCATTTGGTCAGCTATAAAATCCACTACAGTTTTCATATTTTCATATAGTTTCTGTTTATCCATAGATTTTTTTCCAATCTTAGCAAAAATAATAGGTTGCTTTTTCATTTGAATCCTAATTATTTTTTTATATCTTTCATAAGCAACTTTTAAATCTTCTGGACTCGTAATAATTCCATATCCCGTAGGAAAAGGTTTTGGCATTTTACCAACTGGTCCAAGAAATCTTGCTAGATATCGAGCAACATCTCTCATCATTTTATCTTCTACAATAAAGTATTCATATTTTTTAGCAAATTTTTTCTTGAATTTCTTTTCTTCATTGTTTAATTTAACCAAGCCATCAGAATCAAGAGTTTCTACCCCCAATTTTTTTGCTTCGAGTAAGATCTCGTCTGAAGCAATCACACATATATTAGGTTTATCATTAGTAATTATATCATTTGAAAGGATAATTTCCTTATCTATTCTATTTTTTGGTTCATTTAGATTAACATCTTTGATATTGATAATGAGATCAATGGACTCATCAAATTTCCTTATTTTATCTTTAAAACCTTCTTTTTTTAAAATTGAAAAATCAATAGCCGCATTTAATGATCTCTTTAATAATTTATCATCTACTTTCAAAATTCATCAATCCCCCCTTATTTTATCATCAAATTCTCCATTATCAATTCGTTTTTGGATGATCCTGGGATCTTCTCCTTCTACTGTTAATCCAACTGATAAAGCTGTTCCTAAGACTGTTTTTACAGCTGTTTTGTATGTTTTGTCTAAAAATTTTTCTCTTTTCCCATCAACTACGTTTTGAATTTGATCAAGAGTTAAATTTCCAATTTTATTTACTGAGGGCTCAGAGCTCCCTTTTTCAGCTCCAACTTCTTTGAGTAATAACGATGCTGTAGAAGGTGTTTCAATAAATATTTCAAACTGTTTTGTTTCTGGATTGCATTCAATTCTAACTGGTACTGTTAAACCCTTAAAGACTATTGTTTGTTTGTTGATTTCATCAACAACATCCTTGATATTTATTCCTGTTGGTCCAACGGCCGGACCTATGGGTGGCCCTCCTGATGCACTTGGGATTTAATCGAAATGATCATAAATTTAAACTCTCCCACCAGTCACAAGAGCCTTTACAACCACTTTTCCTTTTTCACTCACATACACTCACCGCTTAATTTTTCTAATTATTATTCAAAAATATACCTAAGGTTAAGAACGCGCAATTTTACGATTTATCTTTTCAATATCTTTTATATATTGAAACCGCTTTAATGTGCGTCCTAAGTTTTTTAGAAGAATATATTTTTGAACTTAGTAAGGTTAAAAATAAAAGAAAGTTAAAAAATTTTATTAAAAAAAGATTTGTTAAAATCTACAACAAAGTCTTCTTCCATGGTCAAGATTATGTCTAAAATATTCATCAGATAAAATTTCTCTAACTGTATCATAATCTAAATTAACCTTTTTAGCAATGTCTTCAATTGTAATCCCTGGTGTAGAAATTAATTGACATATTATTTTTTTAATTTCTTCGTTAACTTCCATGCTCATTATGATAAATTATTAGTTTTTATTAATAAATTTTAAGTTGTGAATTTAATCATTTCATCAATAATTTTATAATTAGGCAAAATTAAATCTGCTGCTCCCGTTTCAGCAGCAACTTTTGGCATTCCATATAACACACTTGTATCTTTAGATTCTGCTATCGTCATTCCACCTTTAGCTTTAATTGCTCTTAATCCTTCAACACCATCAGAACCCATCCCAGTGAGTAGGATACCCATAGTGTAAGATCCATATATTCGTGCTGTTGAATAAAATAACACATCTACTGAAGGTCTACAAAAATTTACAGGTTCTCCTTCATACGTCCTTATACAAGGTTTATCTCCTTTAACAATTACTTGCATATGCTTATCTCCTGGCGACAGATATATAGTTCTAGGTTTTATTTCTTCATAATTCATTCCTATTTTAACGTTTACTTTACAAATATTTTTTAAAGAGATTGCAAATTGTCGCATAAAAAGATGGTTTAAATGCTGTACAACTAAGATTGGTGCTGGAAAATTATGTGGGATATCACTTAATATTGTTCTGAGAGTTCTAGGACCTCCTACGCTGGCACCAATCACTATTATTTTTGTTGGCATTTGTTTGAGACTAACTGGTGTAAGATCTAGAAAATACTCTTCTGCTCTGTGTTCTATTGAGGATTCATTACTGCTTTTTAATTGAATTTCTGGTTTTGTTCTTAATTTTTGAATATGTTGTATAAAGATTTGTTTATTTCGTAATCTTATTTTATTATCAATTTTACTCATTTTTGGTATATCTGCTAAAATTACTTTAGAGACTAAAATATCTTTAATGGATGGCAGAACTTCCTTCCAAACCCCCACAGGTTTTACAATATAATCATAAGAATTTAGGAAAAGGGTAATTTCTGGAGTATCCACATTCTTGAGATCTACATCCGTTAATAAAATAGTATTTATTTTAAATTGGTTTATTATAAGGTTAAAAGGGATAAGCCAATCTTTATTCTGGTATTCAATATCGAGAATTAAAACATCAGGCTTCTTCTCTTCTATAATCTTAATAGTTTCTTTTCCATTTCGTGTGATACCAACAACATCTATTTCATTATGAGATGATAGCATTTCTGATAATAAAGTTCTACGATATGGTGATTCAGAGGTAATTAATACTTTTTTCGGCATTTTTTATCTTGTGCTCTACTACTGAAAATAATAAAATTGCTTGTTTAAATATATGCCCATAATAAAAATAAATCTAAATTTAGTTTAACATATTTCATTAAAAATTAATATTATTCCTCCAAAATTACTTCATGTGTAATCATTCCAATTTGATCTATTGAAGCTTCAATGATATCTCCTGGTTGGATTGTTCCTACTCCACTAGGTGTACCAGTTGCCACAATATCTCCGGAAACTAATGTAATAAATTTAGAAAGATAAGCCAAAATTTCTGGAATTTTAAAAATCATATGTTTAGTGTTGGATTGTTGCCGTACTTCTCCATTTATTTTTAAAAGTATGTTTAAATCATGAGGATCTTCAATCTCATTATAAAGCGTGATTCTCGGGCCAATTGGACCAAAAGTATCAAAATTTTTGCTTCTATACCAAGGTAAATTAATATTTCTATCACTAATTTGCATTTTCCTAGCAGTAATATCAAGAAAAACAGAATAACCTTCGATATATTTATAGGCATGCTCTTCTTGAATACTTTTACAAGTCTGAGAAATAATAAACGCTAATTCTACTTCATGATCTATTTGATTATAAGCTTTATCATTATATAGAATTTTCGGATAAATAATAGGATTCCCATTAGTTACTAATGTATTTACGGTTTTTGCGAAAAATACGGGACTCTTAGGTACCTCTGCTTTCATTTCTTGTGCATGTTCTAAATAATTTCTTCCTAAACAAATTATCTTTGTAGGATGTATAACCTTGTTTCCGATTTTAATATTTATTTTCTATTCACCTTCCAAAACTACATTGTTTGTTAGAGTTCCAATTTCTTCTATTGTTGCTTCAATGATATCACCTGGTTGTATAGGTCCAATTCCACTTGGTGTTCCTGTAGCTACAATATCTCCAGATTCAAGAGTGAAAAAGTTTGAGATATACTCTAAAAGTTCTGGTACTTTAAATAATAAATGTTTAGTATTAGAGGATTGCTTAATCTCACCATTTAGTTTTAATTCGATATTTAAATTATGTGGATCTTTGATTTCTTTAATATTAGCAATTCTCGGGCCAATAGGTCCAAAGGTATCAAAAGATTTTGAACGAAACCATGGTAATTTTGAAACAATATCTTTAGCTTGCATTTTTCGTGCGGTAATATCATTAAATACAGTATATCCAAGTATGTGATTATAAGCTTCTCCTTTTGGAACATCTTTACATTTATCTTTTATTAAAAATGCTAATTCCACTTCATAATCTACTCTATTATATTTACGTTGGTTAAACAAAAATTTAGGATAAATTATTGGTTCATTATTTGAAATTAAGCAATTTAGTGTCTTTGGAAACAAAACCGGTTCTTTAGGAACATCTAATTTAGTTTCCTCTATATGATCCATGTAATTCGTGCCAACACAGATAATTTTTGTAGGGTTAATTGTATGTTTGCCTATAATCATTGTTACACTCTGTTTTTCGAAAAAAAGATATACACTAGATAAATTTTTATAATTTTTATTAATTTAATAGATTAAAATTCTTTAATTTAATGGTTAATTTCCCTTGTTTTTAATTAATATTGAAAATTAAGAAATATCAAGATTACTAAATAAAAAAAGGATAAAAAGATCAATTTGAGTGACCAAAAATCTGATAAAGATATAAGTGAAAAGAGATTTTTTCAGAATACTCTAAATAAAAAAATAGCTGCCTCAGCTATATTTATAGCAGTTGGATTAGTTTTAAGCTATCTCAATCCCTTTGGATATTTTTTAATATTTGGGACAAAAATCAATCCCTTTGCTCACTTTATAAATGCTATAACAGGTGTTTTAATGGGTTTAGATTTTGCCTGTATAATCGCATTAGATATTGCCATCCTTCGATTTTCATTTTCAATTGGTACCATTCATGCTTTTCATGGAGGAATATCGGGAGCAATTGTTGTTGGAATTATGTCATATATTTTGCGTAAAAAGTTTCCTAAATATGTGGAATTTGCTGCTTTTACAGAACCACTGGGAACTATTTTTATAGGGGGGACTATTGGACATTTGATTTCAGGAAATATTTTTGCAATAGAAAGCCTTTATACATTTTGGGGCTTATTTGCATTAAGTTGTATTCCTGGATCTATCATGGGATTTATAGTACTAATGATCTTAAAACAAGCAAAAATAAATTGGGAGGATTTTTTCTAACATTTAACATTTAATAACATATTTTTATGAGAAATAATCTATTTTTAAATTTTGAAAGCTTCATTGGACATTATACTCTTCTATATGGAGAAACAAATACAAAAAAAACTTATTATACTGCTAAATTTGTTCAGTATCTCATAGAATCAAAAAATTTTGATCCAAAACAAATCAGTGTATTAGATTTTGCTCCAGCTTTAAATTTTATCAAAACTATTAAAATTGGGGGAAAAATCAAGGATTTTTATGAAAATAGTAATTTATGTAATTACCTAAATTTTGAAGGAGAAATTATCCCGCCTCGCCTTAGTGCAAGAAATAGAAAAGAACTTTATGAAAACGCATGCAAAAATTATAAAAAAACTTTTGAACTATTAAAATTATTTACCGTTAATCCAACAAAAGTTTTAATTATTAACGATATTTCTATTTATCTTCATATAGGGAACAAAAATTTATTATTAAATGCAATAAAAAAATCTAAAACATTTTTTGGAAATTCTTATTATGGAACTTCTATAAAAAGCGATTTTTCTACTCTACTTAGCTTAAGAGAAAAGAGAATCGTAGAATACTTGATTAAGAAAATTGAGTTTTCATATTTTACTGGATAATAATTTTAAATTGCTAAATGACAAAATGATTTTAACTAATGTCCAATTAATATCTACAAATAAAAAAAATCTATTAATTATTATGAAAAAACTCATACTATTTGGTCCACCAGGAGCAGGAAAAGGCACTTTTTCGGGGCAGATAAAAAAAGTAGCACCAGAAATTGTTCACATAAGCACTGGAGATATATTTCGAGAAAATTTAAAAAATGAAACTTCTTTAGGATTAAAAGCAAAAAGTTATATGGATAAGGGAGAATTAGTACCAGACAATATTACTATTGAAATGGTTAGAGATAGATTAAATAGAGAAGATGTTCAAAAAAGTGGCTTTATTCTAGATGGATTTCCTCGAACATTACCTCAAGCAGAAGCTTTAACAAAGATAACTGAAATAGATTTGCTTTTACTATTACAAGTTTCTCGGGATATTATATTTAAAAGAATTTTAGGTAGATTTGGCTGCAATAATTGTGGTGAGATTTATAATAAATACACACTTCCACCTAAAGTAGCAGGTGTATGTGATAAATGTGGTGCCGAGATTAAATTTGAGCAAAGAGCCGATGATAATGAACAAACTTTAAAAAATAGATTAGATGCATATGAAAAAAATGCTAAACCTCTCATTAAATATTATAAAAAAAGAGGAAAACTGAAAAAAGTTGATGCAACTGATACTTTAAGTTTCAGTGATGATGACATAAAACATATTATAGAAATATAATTTTTTCTTTTATTCTCATTTTAAATTATGAAATTTAATCTTTGTATTCCGATTCCGATTAGATTTAAAAGTGTTAGAGATGCTATACCGACAATTAATAAAGCAATAGACTCAAAACCTAATCTCATTGAATTAAGATTCGATTATATTACTGATCTAAAAAATATTTCTTTAGATTTCATAAAAGGATTATTAAATATTATTCACCCCAATACTGCTGTTATATTTACTTTTAGGGACTCATCTGAAGGTGGTCAGTTTAAAATAGATCAGATAGCACGCTTTGAAATCTTGAAAATGCTTATAGATACTAAACCCGATTATCTTGACATTGAAATGAATACTGATATGAGCATTCTTAAAGAAATTTTATATTTAGCTCTCCAAAATGAAGTGAAAATAATCTTTTCATATCACAATTTTGAAAAGACAATGACTTTTGATGATTCAATCAAATTTATACAAGAATTTAAAGAAAAATTAAATCAAGAATTGCCTTTAGATTCAAAAATGCCTAAAGAAAATATATATAAGATTATTTTTACCGCTCAAAATTATGAGGATAACTTAATTTCATTAAGAATATGTAAAGAACTGTCTAAATCCAATCAGAAAATCATCTCATTTTGTATGGGCCCATTAGGAGTCTTATCTAGGATTCTCTGTGTTCTTGCAGGTTCATTTTTAACATATGCTTCCTTAGATGAAGAAACAGCACCAGGACAGATTAATATTGATGAAATGAAAGAAATCTACAATTTGACACTAAATAATTTTTAAATTCATCTTCTTTTAAGAATTGAAACTATGAAGATTAAAAAAAGTATATTATCTATTATAGTATATGGTTGTTTATTTTGCTTTTTTATTCCATATTTATCAACCTCCTGTTCAAATACCTTTGGTAATTAAACAAATTGTTAATGAATCTTAC
Organism: Promethearchaeota archaeon; assembly: GCA_048941605.1. Lineage (GTDB taxonomy): Archaea > Asgardarchaeota > Lokiarchaeia > Sigyniarchaeales > SOKP01 > Loki-b32. The sequence goes on from JBHLNL010000023.1 coordinate 23,296, forward strand.
AAGCCAATAATTGATGCTTTAAACGACCATTCAGTAGCAAAAATTTCGTTAAACATTAATGGAACTTTAACCGAACAGTTACATGATTTCGGTTATGATGGTTTAATCGAAGCCATTAAAAATTTATCCTCTAGAGGCCAAATTGAATTTACAGGTTCAGGGAAATTTCATCCTCTACTTCCATTAATTCCTGAGCCTGAAATTAAGCGTCAAATTGAATTAAATAATGAGACTAACAAACATTTTTTTGGAAAGGCTTATAATCCATCAGGATTTTTTCCACCAGAAATGGCTGTTTCTGAAGAAGTATTTAAAACTGTCAAAAAAGCAGGATTTGATTGGATAATAATGAGTGGAATTGCTAATGCATTACCTGAATTCCCTACAAATTATATATCTGTTCATCCAAATGGAATTATGCTGTTGTTTAGAGACGATTATATATCAATTGATTGTGCTTTTGATAAGATAAACAACGTTGATGCATTTATTAAGCGTCTATATTATAAGCACACATCTGAGGATTATTATGTTATACTAGCTATGGACGGTGAAACTTTTGGACACCACGTTAAACATGCTATAAATAACTTTTTAATTCCATTGTTCCAAGCCCTTCCCCATAGAAATGATGTAAAAATGTGTACAATATCTGATATAGTCAAGAGATTTCCTAAAGGATTTACTCAGGTTCCACGAGATTCCAGCTGGTCAACAATGCCTTATGATATTGCTACAGATGTACCTTTTCCTCTCTGGTTTGATCCTAATAATGAAATCCATATAGAACAACATAGATTTTTTATGTATGCCCTCACTATGATCCATCTTTCTGCTAAATATCGAGATGGTATGGATGAAGATAAAAAAAGGATATTTGATAATGCAAGAAATCTATTGGATCGAGGAATACACAGCTGTCAGCAATGGTGGGCATCACAACGTCCTTGGTATTCTCCTGATATGATACTACGCGGGTTAAATGAAGTGTTAATGGCAAGTGTAAACGCAAAACGTAGTATTCCAGAGAACAATCCAGATATTAGAGAAGCAATGGAACTTATAATGGAAGATATGCTAAAAGCTCAAAATAAAATTGTCTTATCATTAATATGAGTTTAAAAAAATTAGAAAAATAAAAAAATTAAAATTTTTCTCATAACAGTTTAATTCTTTTTGAAAATATTCCCACAGCCACCACATTTCATATTCTTCGAATAGACCGGAGTGCCCTGCTTCAGCGGTAAGCTGAATTAGCTTTACCTATACTGTAGTATAGAACATTATTCCGATCAGGTTCCTCATGAAGCTTGCGTGGATTCTCATTGCCACATTGGGGGCATTTTACTCTTTTAAAATCTGACATATTTTTAACCTTAACTCTGTTAAAAGTATTTTAAATATTTATTAGAGTAGATTAATTTAAATTTAGGTTTTTAATTGGGTTTTTATTACAATCTCTTGGACAAGATCCTCAATTTTTCTATTGGTTGTCTCAATGATAATTTCTGCTGCTTCTTCATAATAGGGCATTCGAAAATTGAGGAATTTTTCAATTTCCCTCTTTGGGTCTTCTTTATCAATAATCGGTCTCAATTCTTTCCCATTTTTCATTATTCTTTCATAAATTTTATCGAGATCTGCTTTTAATAAAACAATATGACAATTTTTCTTTAAATTTTCAATATTAATATTGTTTAAGACGACCCCACCTCCGCATGATATAACCACCTTATGTAATTTAGAGACTCTTTCACATATAGAAATTTCATATTCCCTAAATTTAGATTCTCCTTCTAGAGCAAAAATTTCTGGAATAGATTTACCAGTATCTTGAATGATAATTTGATCTGTTTCTAGAAATTTGTAATCTTCACCGAGATATTTGGCTAACTCAATTCCAATTGTTGTTTTTCCAGATCCCATAAATCCAATAAGTGCAATAGAATCCTTAAACATAATGAACTACGAGTATATTCTAATTAATTATTAAAACCATAAAGAGTGTATACAATCATTTTTATTAGGTTAATTCTTCAGAAAACCCATGCTTTTCTAAAACTCCTTGTTTTAATTCGAGATAATTACCTGCTATGTAAGCGGGAAAATTAAATTTATCAGGATCTAGAGTTTCATTTTTAACATAATTAGGATCTGAATGTGTAGCAATAACTTTCCCAAAAAAACTCACATGTGACCCAAATTCTATTTTTTTAATTACTTTACACTCCATATTCCATGGAAACTCTTTTATCATTGGAACTTTTACAATACTAGCTTGTTCTTTAGTTAAATTTAACTTTTTCCATTTGTTAACATCCCTTCCTGAACGTGTGCCACAATAATCAGTTTCTCTTAATTGTTTTATCGTTGGATAATTAATAACAAACTCACCATGCTTTTCAATTAAATGATAAGAATGTCGCTTAGGTTGTATAGAAACAGCAATAATAGGAGGATTATAGCACATTTTTCCTACATAAGCTAATGTTATTAGATTAGCTTCTTCTCCTGTACCTACTGAGATAACTGCAGCGGGCATTGGAAAAGTTGAGATTTTTGGACTTAATTCTACTTTTTTCATTCTAATATCATTTTTTTAACTATTAATAGTTGGAATTATTAATTACTTTAATTTTTAACATATTAAATAGTTTAAATTTGATTTTTTCAAATTTTCCTAAAAAACTATTAAATAATAAAAGATTAGTAAGTAATCAAATTTCTCTGAAAAATATATAAGGTGAAAGAGAATAATAATAAAACATCGAGGGTTTAAACCTAAATTTGATTCTTCCGTTTTTATTGCACCTACAGCCACTGTAATAGGTAATGTATCAATTGGAAAAGATACGCGAATAATGTATGGTTCTGTTCTTGACTCAGAAGGATCTAAGATTGAAATTGGGGAATGCTCTATAATTTGTGAAAATGCTGTTCTAAGAGCCACTGCATCTGGAGCCGAAGAATATCCCGTTGTAATCGGGAATAATGTCTTTATCTCACCGCAATCAACTCTAATTGGATGTAGAGTTGACTCTTATTCATATATAGCAACAGGAGCAACCATTTTACAAGGAGCTGTTATTCAATCTGGTGCTGCAGTAGCTGTAGGAGCTTTTGTTCATGCAAATACAACTGTTCCCTCTAATTCTTTTATCCCACCAAATAATATTGGTATAGGGAATCCTATTAAAATTTATAGTCCAGAAAATCAAGAAGGATTAGCAAAAGCTATTAAATCAATTAAATTTGCAAAAGTGGCGTTTAATGTTGATGCAAAGTGGGAAAATCGCTACGAGAGATATAAACAAGCTACAATCGTAAGATCACAAGAGTTTAAAAGTCATTTTGATGATGAGATAATAGATTGAAATAATTATATCTTGATTAATTAATGATGATTAGAAAAGATTTTATAAGTCCTTATACACAAGTATTTTGCGTTATAGGATTCCCAATTGAACATTCCATGAGTCCAATTATGCATAATGCAGCAATAAATGAGTTAAATCTTGATTATATTTATTTAGCTTTTAATATTCACCCTAGGAATTTGAAATTTGCAGTTAATGGATTTAGAGCATTAAATATCAAAGGAATTAATGTAACAATTCCTTTCAAACAAAAGATTATGGGCTATTTAGATGAAATAGAGCCTTTAGCACATAAAATTGGAGCTGTGAATACAATTAAAAATGATAAGGGTCATTTAATTGGCAGAAATACTGATGGAGAAGGTGCCATGAAGGCAATTTCAGATGCGGGCGCTTTAATTTCAGGAAAGAACATTTTATTATTAGGAGCTGGGGGTGCAGGAAGAACTTTAGCCTTTAATATGGCCAAAAATGCTAATAAGATAGTTATAGCAAATAGAACTGAAACAACAGCTGTAAAATTAGCAAAGGATATTAAGAAGTATTATAAAATAAATGTTGAAGGAAAAAATAACAGTATTAACGTTTTAAAGGAGGAATCTAAAAAAGCAGATGTTTTAATTAACACCACTCCTATTGGAATGCATCCAAATACAGAAAAATCTCCAATACCAAGTAAGTTTTTACACGATAGTTTATTCGTTTTTGATTTAGTATATAATCCCCTAGAAACTAAATTAATGAAAGAAGCAGCAGAAATTGGATGTAAAGTGTTAGGTGGATTGGATATGTTAATAAATCAAGGAGCCTTAGCTTTTGAGTGGTGGACAGGAAAAATTCCAAATAATCAATTAATGAAATCAAAAGTAATGGAATATCTAAGGTTAATATAATGAGAGGAAGTAAATTAACAATAATAGGCGGCCCAGGAGGGATGGGTCAAGTTTTTGCTAAGTATTTTAAGCAACATGGGATTGAAGTTACACTTCATGATCGCAATGAGAAGAATTTGAAAGATATAGCTAAAAAATTAGGAGCAAATTATGAGTTGGATCTTAAGAAAAGTGTAGAAAACGCTGATTTTATTATGGTCTCGATTCCCATTCACTCTACCCCAGAGATGATCGAGAAAATTGCTCCATATATGAAGAAAAATTCTACCATTTTTGATATTACATCAATAAAACGAGAAACTTATAAAGTATTAGATAAAATGTATAAAAAATATCCAATAAATTGCTTATCTCTTCATCCTATGTTCGGTCCAGGCATCAAAAATTTCAAAAATTACACTCTTATTGTATTGAAAGTTGGAGGAACAAAGTATTATGATGAAATCGTGGAAGAAATATTAGATCTATTTAAATCAGATGGAATTTTAATAACTGAAACCACATATGAAGCACATGACAAGTATATTGCTTTAACTCTTGGACTACCACATATGCTTAATATTCTTTTTTTAACCTTATTAAAAAGAACTAGCAAATCTTTATCTGAATTAACGAATTACACAGGTACTACTTTTTTATTGCAGAAAATTTTTGCTGAAAGCATTATTCAAAGAGAAATGGAAATGTTTGGTGAAATTCAAATGGAAAACCAGGAATTTCATCAAGTCTTAGATATTTTTGAAAGTGTAATTCAAAAATATAAAAATATAATTAAAAATAAAGATATCAATGAATTCTATAAAAATTTCAGTGAGTGTCTAGAATATTCCAAGGAAGATAGCCATTTTCCTAGCTCATATAAATATTTTTATGAATTTATGAAAACCTTAAAAGAAAAAAAATAATAAAAGCTAAAAAAAATTATTGAATAGAACTTCCACAAAGTGCACAAAATTTAGCATTTTCGCTCCTTTCTAATTCACTTCCACAGTTATAGCAATACTTTGGCTTTTCTTCAGAATTTTGAGTTCTTAAAATAAGCTTTTGATTCTGTGACTGATTAGAACTACTTATTACATGGTAGTTTGAGACTGGTTGGTTTATTTCTTCTTTTTGTTCATAACAGACATTATTACAATGGATACAACGAGGTTTATGCTCTCTGTCCAAGTAAATGGCTACATAAATTAATAGACCAATACCACCAGTAAATATAGCCAAAAAAATCGCCAATCCAATATTGAAATCATTTTTTCTTGTATATACGTTCATGTTACATTTTGGGCAATACATTTTTGTTTATCACTCCAAATAATTATATTTTTACTTAATTACGAGGAGATCTTAATCAAATTAAAAAAATTTGGAGTCCAATTTTTAAATCTGACTATTAAAAGCACTCTTGATAAATAAATAAGACAAAAAGAAATTAATTATCAGTAATTTGGCTTCCACAATTTTGACAAAATTTTGCTCCAACATCTAATTTTTCGCCACATAATGCGCAAAAATTAGGTATAGCTCCTGTTACTTCTTCAGGAACACTAACAGGTGTAGAATATGTTGATTGTTGAGCCTGTGGTTGGGATTGATAAGTATATGGGCTTGGATGTTGCGGGGTGGTAATCTTCGTCCCACAATGAATACAATTTTCTTCAGGACGAGAATAATAGATTGCTAAATATATTATTAAGCCAATTCCAGCTGTAAAGATTAATAGTATTATTGCTAGGCAAGTATCAATTTCCTCACGTTTTAATAGTACATTCTGCTGGCAACGGGGGCACCATCCAGTAGGATTAGTAGTTGTCATTTTAATCTTGTTTTTAATGCAGTTATTTTTAATATGTAAAAATCTATTATGATATTTATTCTTATTCTTATAAAATTTTATTCTTTAAGAGAAGACCCACAGTTTGGGCAAATCTCCTCTTGGTTACTTATTGATTCTTTACAATAAGGACAAGTAATACTTTCCTCTTTTTCTTTTTTTTCTTGTTCAATTGTTTGAAGTATACGGGTAATTTCTGCCCTTGGTTCAGGAAATTCTTCACG
>JBHLNL010000024.1:0-29335 GCA_048941605.1 Promethearchaeota archaeon
GCAAAACCTGCTGTAAGAAAAAATACAGCAAATAAAACTAAACTTCTACCTTTACCTCCTAGTATAAAACTACACCTTTTTCTATTTTTTTCATTCCAATTCTACTTAAATATTACAACCATAAAAAATAAATAAATTCAGTTAGATAGGGACTGAAATATCTTCAACTATTGATTTTAGAACACTAACAGCATCAAGACCTTCTAATTCCGCCTCAGGTTTTAAAAGAATTCTGTGATTTAGTGCTGGGGTAACTAATGCTCGTACATCATCAGGAGTGACATATGATCGTCCTAATATCGCCGCACGGGCTTTAGAGCATTTCATAAGGGTCAAACTTGCTCTTGGTCCGCATCCTAGGGCAATTTGTGGATGATTTCGTGTCTTTAAAATTATATCACGAACATATTTTAAAATTCGATCATCAATATAAACCAAATTCATAATTTTCTGTGCTGCAAGTATTTCTTCACCTGTAGTAATAATTTCAACTGAAGGTGATTCACCTGAAATTTGTCGCCGCATAATTTCCACTTCTTCATCATCCTCAGGGTAATCTAACCAGAGTTTAAACAAGAATCTATCGACTTGTGCTTCTGGTAGTGGGTAAGTCCCTTCCATCTCTACTGGGTTTTCTGTCGCAACAACGATAAAAGGCTTTTCCAATGGTAAAGTTTGACCTTCAATAGTTATTTGACGTTCAGCCATAGCTTCTAGTAGAGCGGCTTGAGTTTTTGGAGCACTTCTATTAATCTCATCAGCGAGAACCATATTCGCAAAAAGTGGTCCTTTTTGAAGTACAAATGCACCTTCATTCTGATCAAAGATCTTTGTTCCTGTAATATCTGCGGGTAACAAATCAGGAGTGAATTGAACTCTTCGAAATGATATTCCGAGTGTTTTAGCAAAAGTTTTAGCCATTACAGTTTTTCCTAAACCGGGGACTCCCTCTAAAAGAACATGTCCATTCACAAGTAGAGCTATAAAAAGTTGTTGTAGTATTTCACCATATCCAACTATTACTCTGCTTACTTCACTTAATACTTCTTGAGCTATTTCTCTTATGGGTGCTACATCAATTTCTTCATGGTCATAATATTTTGCTTTGTCAGGAGCTTCCATTTATTCATAACCTCTTTAATTTTTAATTTTTTATTTGTTTTTATTATTTTTTATTTCTTAAAATTTAATTAAATATTATTAACTGCCCAACCCATTTCGAAAAATGTTTCTTCGAAATCTTGTTCAGTTTTAACTTTATATTTTCCTTCCTTAATTGCTAAAATTTTATCCATAAATTTGCTAATTCTCCTTATTTTTAATTTTGTGATTGAAGGATCTTTAGCAACAACGAAATCTATTACATTTTGAGTTGTTATTTTATTTCCTCTTAATTGATTATTCAATTTTCTTTCTAGTCTTCTATATAGCAATTTTAAAGCATCCTCAAATTTCATTTTGTCTCTGTATTCCTCAATCTTTTGCGAGAAGAAGGAGGATGTTCTAAATCTAGCAATTTCTTCTTTCTTTTCTTCTTCTTCTGCTATTTTTTGTTCTTCCTTCTTTTTATCTTTTTTTGGGAGATATTTTCTTAAAGTGTAAAATGCTATAAGCGGATAAATCCATGCTGTGATAGGATTTGTCGATAAATGCACTATATATTGCATAATAAAACCAAATATTCCAGCAGATGAAAGATCTCTTGAATATTCTGGTCTAATATGAGCTTCATCAAAAACAATAATCCATTCATCTTTTGTTCGTCCTTCATTTATATAGGTTAACCATTCAATAATATTTATTCCAAATTGCATATTATCATATAAAGGATCATCAATAAGCTCATTATTAAACAAACTCGCATCTGCTGATACAAACGTTCGTTGTGTTCCACTATCTTTAGCCAAAAATACTTGTTGAGAGTACCCACCAAGAGGAAGGGTATCTAGTGGAAAATCTTCAAAACCTACAAATGATGTAATTAAACTCATAAAACCTAAATTAAGATCATCTTCAGGTGAGTTATATCTTTTATTATAATCTTTATCTATAAAACCATAATCTGTTGTTGAACCAATTTTCTCCCAGCCAAAATAACTTATAAATGGACCTCCCACTACACAAGAAGCAACCGAAAGAACTACATTAGTAATTCCATTTGTTGTGGGATGTGGCTCAAAATTCTTAATAACTGGAAATTCAGGTGTTGTTGAGAGATCATAAGAAGCATTATCGCGTAAAATACCATTAGGAAATATAGTAAGAGGAATTTGAATCCCAGCAAGAACTCCCGCCAACATAATTTCCCATAATAAAGTGCTCGTTGATCCATGGTCATGGCATATTAATAGTGAATTGGAGCTATTAAAAAAATTTATAAAATAAGGGATTTCAAAAATGGGATCATAAAATTGATTTGGACCTAATAAAATTAATAAGATTGATTTATCTAATCGATCAGTAGCACTTAAACTAGACTGTACAGTCATTACTTCATATCCTTCATTTTCTATGGCTTGTTTAAATTTTGAAGCGCCATTCCAATCACTATTATAAACTGAAAAATTTTGATTATTATTACCTCCATCTATTATTGGAGAAAATAAAGGAATAAACACGAAGATAAAAATAATGACAAATAATGCTTGTTTGTATATTGAACCAGAACTAACTTTTTTACGAGATTGTGCTTGACGTACTTTTACTGATGTGGCATTTCGTAAAAATATAAGAAATATAGCACCACTAAAGATAGCACCTAGATAACATAAGAGAGGGATATAATTTACAAAGAGTGGTAATTGATCTGGGGCTTCTTGTTTAAAATGGATAATAAAATCACTAATAATAATTCCAAAAATTATTAAATAGATAGTTAAAAATGTAAGAATTATCCCTTTGGATATATTAATACTCTTTTGAGTTGTTTTTCCCGTCTTGACCATTGTGATTTACTTTTAATTATTTTAAAATATATTTTAGCACTGAATTATGTTATAAAATTACAACTTGAATGAGAAAGTTTTTCCAGTAATATCATTGTATAAATTTGAAAATAAGTCAATGGTATAGTTTAATTCTTTAGTCGTAGGTTCGATTCCTCCATAGATTATATCCTCTATTTTTTTTATGAACGGATATACTGATTCTGGTTTCAATTTTTTTTCTAATTCATTTACACATGCAATTGCGTATTCGCGAATAGTCTGATGAGCTAATCTAGGTTTTTTAAATTTTAGATTTATCATATCGTCATAAACAAGATAAATGTAAGCTATTGCCTCTTTAGGTCTATTTGTTTCAACTAGAATCTTAACATTATCAAACCTTTGTTTAATATTAATCTCAGGTTCGGGTTGTTTCTTCTTCTTTTTTGCCATTATTTTTTCCTTTTTCTTTTATTTTTCAATAAATTTAATTAATAATTTTTTTTGAGTTTATAATTTTTTGTACTTATTTTTGAATTTAATTCATATTTTTTATCCTAAATTTAGAAATTTAAGACAAAATTGTAACCTGTTAATTGAAAATATATTGGTGAAAATAATTCACATGTGTTATAGAAATCTTTCTCTGTTATTTTAAACGGTTTTGCATAGATGATTTCTTCAACTTTTTGTATAAATGGGTAAATTGATGAAGGTGTTAATCTCAATTCTTTAACAGAAATGATGGCAAAATCTCTAATGGTCTCATTTTGCTTCCTTTTCCTGTTATATTTAGCATTTATTAATTCCATATATATAGCATTAAATAAATATGATATTGATTCTTCTAATCTTCCTGTATCTTTTAGAATTTTAAGATTTTTAATTTTTGACTCGAGTGGTAAATTTACGACTCGTGATTCTTTTTCCTGTTTTTTATAATACTTATATCCATATACAGCTAGCCCAACAACGATACTTCCTAAAATTGGAAAGAAAATAATAGAAAATAAAAGAAATGGAGGTAATCCACCACCTATAGGAAGTGAAGGGGGGGCATTTTCAACTAAAATGTATTGTAAACTTGAACTAATGTCTTTTCCTATAAAATTAACTAATCTAACCTGAATTGAGGCGGTTCCATTTCTAAGAGGTACTAGAAAACTAGATGTAAAATATCCATTAATATTTGTTGTTGTTGATGCAACATGAGTATTGTTAAAATATACCTCAACTTCTCTATTACGTATTCTAAGAGAAGGATCTGTGCTTGAAAATAATGTTCCTGTTAAAACATAAGTAGCTCCTTCCGTAGTAGTATAATCTATATTCAAGTTCCATGTTACATCAGAAAAAATTTTAATATTATATATAATATTTTCTGAATACTCAACATAATTTGGTTCTGAAAAATTTAGCTTTAATGTTAAATCACTTGCGGATGTAATTGGGACTTGAATATCAGATAATGCTCCTATCCCATCAGTTAAAAAAAAATCTTGATCAACAATTATTGCCCCATCAAACCAAGTGTAATCAACTTTTTTATTAGGAATTCCTAATCCATTCTCGAATTTTAAAAATCCTGTTACACTGAAGGTTTCTTCTGTTAATTTAGGTGTAGCAGGATCATCAGTAGATGTAATATCAAAATATGAAGTTGTATTTACGTTGATAATATAAAAATCGGGATTTTCAATAAAACCACCAGGTGGATTTGTAACATAATTAATTGGAATTGCTTTAATCTGGTGAGGACTATATACATACAGATTTGGATCAATTATATAGTTGATTGTAAATATCCCATTAAAATCTGTAATATCATTATAACTTGGATAATCAATGCTATCTACTTGTATTATTACTTCTATACCCGATTTATTTGTTCCATCTGATTTACTATATATTCTACCTTTAATAGAAATCATTGAATTATGGGGAAATCGACTCTCATTAACTTCAGAAGGATTAGTAAGTTCCAATGTTGCCCATTTGAAATAAGATATTCTTAGATTTTCATTATTATTAAGAGAAAATTGTTTTTCATTAGAGAATAGGCTTGTAAATGGAAGGATATTAGTGATAAAAAGAATTAAAGTAAAAAGGAGAAAAATAATTATTTTCCTTTTCATCAAAAACTTAATTCCATCTTTTCTAATTTTTAAATAATTCATGATAAAGTATATTCTTAATTTCTTTATATTAACTCTCTCTAAAAACTTCTTGTCCAGCCATATTAATATAGTACATTTCAGGAACTCCAAAGTTATCTTCCGGGAAAAAATAAACCCAAACTTCAGTATCAGGTGGCCAAGCTCCAACTTTTAAATTAATATTAAAAGAACCATCAAATAGTGTATAGTTAACTATAGATGCTAAAATATTCCCATTTCCATCTCTAATAGTTACATTTACTTCCATAAAAGCCATTGCCGTACCATTATCCCAAAATAAGAACCCGTAAACATACAGATCATCATTAAAATACCATTCTTCCTTATCAACTCTAGTATCATAATTTCCTATAATATAAGTTCCTGCCGTAATATTTATGGGAATCGATAAACTATAACTATGAACCATATAATCTGTCTGAAAGATACCCAAAGCGTCTAATCCTCCCGTAAAAGTGATATTTAAGTAGTATTCCCCTTGAGGGCAAGCGATATTTATAGAATTGAAAAATTGATAAGACCCATCATTATTAATTGTTAATGTACGCGGACCAATTAAGTAGAGCCCAGAAACATCAGTTAATGATTTATCTAATAAGACTATATTTAAACATAAACCTCTTAAAAGGTAGCCACTATCTTGAACTGTGCCTGATACAGAAAAACTATCAACATTCCTTAAAATTCTATGATCTATATCATCTATAAGTGCAGAGATACTGACAGTTTCATTTATTATCACATATGTTGTGTTGAATGTTATATAAGTTGACCAATTTATCTTAATATAGTGAATTCCAGCATGCCATGAATCTGTTTTAATTAAAAATGTATAATATCCTGCAGGGACTTCAGAACCATCATAAGTATAACTATCTAAAATATATGAATTATTAAAAACGTTATAAATTCTTACAGTGGAATTATCAACCGCACTTCCAGATTGAGTAATAAAAACGGTAAAATTTATGTCTTGTCCACGATAAAATTGTTCTGGAAAGTTTCCATCCCATGCATAATAACTGGGCAATGTAGCAGTACCATTTATCCAAAAATAAATATCTATATTATTTGGATCGTAAACTCTTAACTGATAATCAGCACTTGTACTAGTATTAATATAGGACAAATCGAAATTATGTTCATTGAATATATTGTTTGGACTTGAATATAAGAATGTTCCATTAAACCATACTTCGATGGTATAATTTCCAGTTGAAACGAAATCATTAACCCTAAATTCAGCAAAAATCTGTCCATATTGATTTGATTGATAAGATCCACTTTCAAGTACTAAACCATTAAAAACTTCACTTCCAGCATCGAATAGATGAACTGATATCCACCCATATTTAATTGGTTTAAAATTCAATGAATCATTTAAAAACCCTTGAATATTAAAAGTTCTATCAAATGTTCCAAACTTACTTACTTCTCGGTTTTGAGGCCATTCATCAAGATCAAAAGTGACAGGGGCATCTAAAATGAAATATGAAAAATTATACTCATTATTCCATGTAGCATAGATTAAGTGAGGGCCAGCAACAGTATTTACGTCAGTATCATAGATTATTGTTGCAGATCCATTACTTGTTGTATCAGAGCCAATGAAAAGATTATTTTGAGTAATATCATAAAAGCTTACTAATTCTCCATCATCTATAGGAATTCCGGCTGTATGGATGTAAGCTGTTAGCTCGAGATCATCATTACGGTTAATTCTTGGGTTATTATAATCCGTGTTTGTTGTCCCGTTTACCCAAAATAACATAGAAGCTTGTGCATCTATTTTAAGATTATTACTAAAAAGTGAACTTGTGTTAATAAATGTTAAATTAAACTGAAATGAATAAGGATTAACTAAATTAACAGTACCGTTAAAATCTAATCTTAAAGTATAATTCCCCGGAGGAGTGTTTGGAGCAACACCAAAAGTAAGGTCAAAGAAACCTGACCAACCTGTTTGATAAGGATAACTTTCACTTGGTACTAAATAGGATGAATAATCTGATCCATCTTTTAATAATTTTAATAAAATTTCAGAGTAACCTATAGGTAATGAATTGTTAGTACTATCATAAATTTCTCCTACAATATTAAATTGTGTAGCTCCAAAACCAGTACGGTTGATAACTCGAGGAATTGGTCCAGATATTAAATTTATTGTAGGTTCTTCATTCAATATAAAATATGAATAGTTATCTTGTATACCAAATCTCGCATATAATAAATTAGGTCCTGTTGTACAATGATCTCCAACAGGATAATTAATTGATGCATATCCATTTGCATCAGAAATATCAAATCCAATAAAAAAGTTACCTCTAGAATAATCATAAAAATCAACACGCTTATTTGACATCGGTCCTGATGTCACTGAAATTACTCTAGCAGTAAGATTTAAATCTTGATATCTAGAAATAATAGGATAATTAGGAGGAGAATTTGGGTAATTTGAGGTCATTCCATCAATATAAAACCAAACATCTAATGCTTTAGTAATATTAAAATCCATTCTGTTACTTGAGTTTAAAAATGGAAAATATGGGACCTGATACCCTAAACATAAAATTGCATATGATACTGTCCCAACAGGAGTATCAACCCACCATGTCCCATCTAAATCTGCACGAACTTCATAAATTCCAGCAGTTTTATTATAAAGATCTAGTAAATCGTTGAATTCACCATTAAAACTAGTGCGAATTGATGAAGGGGTGAATGCATTTAACAATTCATTGTTTGTACCTTTTTCAAACACCCGAATATTTAACTCAGGGCCTTCAACGCCTTTTCCATTTAGAGGATCAGTTACAGTGCCAATAATATTGGTTTGGTCAAGCAATAAATCAGATATGTTAATTTTTTCAGGATTAACATCATTTAATACTATAGAAAGGTCTCCTAGAATAGTAGTAATGTTATAACCAGCAGTAAATAGATCATAGCGTGCTTCAATTAAGTGAGGACCCACAATTTCAGTTGTATTAAAATCAGCCTGAATTGATGCTATCCCGCTTAAATCTGTATCATCTTGTCCAAATATTCTCCCTGTAGTATAATCTTTAAAAGTTATTGTCAAATTATTTATGGGATCGGTGTTCGAACTAACCGTAGCGGTAATAGTTGCTGTATCTGGCCTTATATAGAAGGCTTGATCAGTTGAAACGGTAATGTTATAATTACCTCCTAATATAGGCCCTCCACCACCACCTCCGAAGGTGTCAAAAATATCAAATTGTACCCATTTTCCATTTCCAGAAATATCAGTTGGCACATAAATTTCAGCCCAATTATAGAGATTTTTATATTTTATAGCAAATCCAACATTTTCACCTGGAGGTTCATAAGGATCTGTAAATTCTTCAATCATAAAACTATTAAAACCATCAATAAAGCGACAAGATATTCCGAATGCTCTGGCAAAAGCGCAAAAGGCGGAAGCAAAATCAGACCACACTCCTTGCTCAGTTTCGCAGAACCATTCAACCACATCTGTACCTTCTGGTGCAGGATTATAAAGAGAAGGATCTAATGGAAATGAAAATTGGGATTGGAGATAATTTCTTATTTGGCATGCTGCCCAAAATGCATTATCATTAGGATCTAAAATTCCATTTAACGTGCTAAAATGAGAATTAAAATAAGGATTATTACTTTTATAAAGATCTATTGTGGGAGGAAGCTGTAGATACTTATTCTCTATGTATGATGGAGTCCAAAATGCTTCCATCGAAGTACTATTTAATTCGATATCCGATGGTAAATGATTGTATAAACCA
This sequence comes from Promethearchaeota archaeon, assembly GCA_048941605.1. Lineage (GTDB taxonomy): Archaea > Asgardarchaeota > Lokiarchaeia > Sigyniarchaeales > SOKP01 > Loki-b32. The sequence goes on from JBHLNL010000024.1 coordinate 8,887, forward strand.
AACATATTAAATGTCATATTAACATCAGAGTCTAATGAAAAGGAAAGATCCAATATGGTAGAATTATATTCATCTTTATAAAGCGTAGGTGACCCGGGACTTAAAGTGTCAGGAGTAGTAGAAATTGGGTAAGGGGGGTCATTTATTACATAAGGGGTTGGAAAAAGAGTAGGAATGACCATTGAATTAATGCCAATATCAGGAGATAAAGGCATTTTTACTTTTAAAAGTTCAGGATCAGGAAAATAAGTAGATAGATAGTCACCATAAGAATAAAAATCATAAAGAGCAGTCCCTGCATTGGATGTCCAACCTTCACCAGTGTACTCATCGAAGCATTCATATTTCCATAAAACATCTGACATATCATCAAATAAAAGATAATTATATACTCTAAAAACTTCAATTTCTCCAGCTCCGGAAAACAGAAGATCTAAGATCCCTTCTGAGAAATTTCCTAAGTCTAAGTCATCTATATCTCCATCAAACATCTCTGATAACATATCAAGGAGTGATTCAGGATTATCCACCTGATCCAATAAATCTTGCCAGAAATCTTCATCAAATGGATAAGGAGGTTTTACTAAATCTGCATCTTCATAATCAGTTTCAGCTTTTTCCTTACTAGGGTACGGTCTTTGAGTCCCAAAGAGAAAACTTATAAATACTGTTGAGAAAGCAAACAAACCAATTAAAAGTAATGCTACTAGTGCTATCCCAATAATTCTCTTTTTATTAATACCAGCTCCTAATATTTCCGCTCTTAAATCTGACATACGACTCTAAAATAAACCTTTTTTTCTAACAAAAAGATTTTAGAATATTAATAAAAATTTTTTTATATATAATTTTCCAAATGCTTTTATAAACTGTTTGGATCTTAAAAAAAATAACAAAAAATCTCTAACTAAATAAACTTAAATTGCATAATTTTCAAATGAAAATTAAAAAATATGATGATGGGATTAAGAGAAAAATTGAGATCTTTAAAATTCAAAACCGCATTTTGTACAGACTAATTTCTTCGCATAAATAGGTTTAGGAATGTAGCTAATTATTCGAGTTTTATCTTCAACTTCTTTTACCGCAAATCCACTTGCACCACAGTTTGGACAAAGTCTTCTTCCTGATCCCATTGGGGCAGAAGTAGTAGGAGTCGTTGTTGAAGGTGTTGATAAACTTGGAGTGGTTGAATAGCTTGTAGTTTGATTAGTAATACCTTGAGCTAAGCTAGATGGCATTACTGCTTTTGGTTCTTTTAATTCTTCAATACGTTTTTCTTTGTATACAATCTCTTCCTGTAATTTATTTATTTGGGCTTGTAATGGACCAATCTGTTGTTGTAACATAGAATTATGTTGTTGTAATTCTTGTACTTGTTGTTGTAATCCTGGAATATGGGCTTGTAATTGAGCATTTTGGTCTGTTAATTGTTGAACTTGTTGCTGATATCCTTCATTTGATGATTGTAGCGTTTGTAATTGGTTATTTAATCTATTTACTTGACTTTCTTTCTCTCGAAGTTGAGCATTTAACTGGGAATTTTGAGCATTCACATTACTAATTTGAGATTGTAATTGACTCAAACTTGAATCTTTCTCTTGAAGTTGTGTAATTACTGAATTATAATCTTCTTGTGAGGGTCCGATAGAGACTTGAGGAGTGGATTGAATAATTGGTGGACTTGGGGGTCCCATGCTAAAAGTAGGGGGTAGAGTAGGTTCAGATACTGGGGGTGAAGGAGGTTGTAAAGTTGGGGGTGGTGTCATAGGGGGTGGTGATGTTGGAGGAGTCATAGAAGGAGGGGGTGTTATTGGTGTTATTGAAGGTGGAGGCATTAAAGGTTTTTTTTCTTTTTCTTTATCATCATCATTTCTCTCATATTCATACGACATAATAATCTCCTTTTTATTTAATTAAAATAAAAATCTTTCTATTATTTTATAGGAGTAATTATGAATATAGCATAAATGTAAATATAAAAGTGTTTGTATGTTATATCTTAAAAACAATTCCAATATGGCCTTAATTTATCCTTTAAAGCGGGAATCAATCTGTTATTAAAATAATTTATTAATTCGGACCTTGAGGATCTTGATTCTTCTGTTATTAAACTATCGTTTTCATAATTTAAAACTCGTAAACAATTATAAACAGCTCGAGCTTGTTTATCTAATTCATAGCCTCCTTCTAAACTTATAAGAATTCTATCATTAGCAAATTTTTGTGCAATAGTCATTATATTTTTCAAATAATTGGCTGGTGCTTGATAAGTCCAATTCATATCTGTTAATTGATCTGTCCAATGAGTGTCGAAACCAGCAGAAATTAAGATAAATTCCGGTTTAAACTCTTCACAAATTGGTCCTATTATTTCATTAAAATATATGGGAATAACATCATCAGCTGAACCTGCTGGCATTGGGTAATTAATGATTTTACCTATACCTTTACCAATACCAATTTCATCGTAATTTCCTGTTCCTGGATAAAAATATCCATATTGTTGTGAATTAAATATAACTATTTCACCTAGTTCCGATTTCGAACCTTGATAAAAGATATCCTGTGTACCATTACCATGATGACAATCCCAATCAATTATAACCACTTTTTTCATTCCTTTTTCTCTAAAAAGATATTCTGCTGTAACAGCAATATTGTTGAATATGCAAAATCCAGAAAAACGATGTGAGTTAGAGTGGTGCCCAGGGGGTCTTACCAACGCAAATGCATTTTTTATAGCGCCATTCAAAATCTCATCAGCAGCCTGCAAATTACCTCCAACTGAAAATAATGACGCTTCATAAGTTTTTGGTGACGCTACTGTATCCATTTCCATATCTACATATTGAAGACGTTGTGTTTTAGCGCTTAATTCACAAATTTCTTGTATTTCTTTTATGATTCTTTCATCATGGACATATTTTATTTGGTCTAAGGTCGCTTTTCTTGGTTCAATAAGTTTGAAATTTGAATTATCAAGTAGTTTCTTTTCTTTCAAAAAATCCATAATAGCAATTAACCTTTCAGGACTTTCTGCATGAATACCTGTTTTATGTTCCAGAAATATTGGGTCATATACTACGCCTGTTGTCATAATCTCAAATCTCTCTTATATCCTTAAAATCCAAATTATATTTTAATTATTTTAAACTTCAATTATTTTAATATCTACATATAAACTTAAAAAAGTTTCTTCATAGGATTAAATATTGATGGAGAAGAATAAGAAATATACTCTAAAAGTAATTATAATTGGAGAACCCGCGGTTGGTAAAACAAGTCTAGTTAAAAAGTTTGTCTCTGGGAAATTTTCTAAAGATTATCGAGCAAGTATTGGCACTAATATTTTTATTAAAAAAATTCATCTAGAAAATCATATAGAAACTACATTACAGCTCTGGGATATCGCAGGGCAAGAACGATGGATAAAAATGAGACGCCCATATTATTCTGGAGCTAGAGGAGTGCTTATTGTAGGAGATTTGACAAGAAAAAATACATTTGATCAAATTGAGAAATTTTGGGTTCCAGATATAAAAAAATATTGTGAAATTGCTCCGATTGTTTTACTTGCGAATAAAAATGATTTAAATAAAACAATAAATGAAGAAGAAATTAAATCTTTAGGAGAAAAAATAAAAGCATTTTCAATATTTTTCACATCTGCAAAAACAGGCGAGAACGTTGAGACAGCTTTCAAAATTATTTCTGCACAAGCTATGAAAAGATTTTATTAGAGATTTATTATTTTTTTTTTAGAAAATTTAAATAAAACCTAGTTTATATTTCTTTATTTGTGAATTTAATTTGATTACTTTTGGGTTCATATATGGTCCCTTCTTTTAATAATTCTTCTAAAGCATTTTCAATAAAATGCTTATCTAAAGTCTCTTCTAATTCTAAAATTTGGATAACATTAGTTTTTTCAAGTGCTCTCCAATTATTTTCTTCAAAAATTTCTTTCAATCTATTCATTAAAGTCTCTAATTTATTTAAATTGCTTCTCGATTGACCAACAAAAATTCTGTCCATATCAATTTTACCTGTTGTTTCATCATAACCTGTATCCTTTAGATATCTTCTAAATAATTTAATAATTTCATCAACATCCTCTTCAAGTACTTTATTTCTTAATGCCATTTTAGCATAAGCTTCACTAAGTCTCACCAAGGCATCTAAATTTCTTGCTAAAATTGATATGATAGCGTCTTCACTGTCATATTGACCTCTTAGCTCTAGATAAAATTCTTTTATTCTCTCTTTAGCCTCATCAGACAAAATAGGATTGCAAATTCTTCTTGCATGTTTAATATATTTTTTTAGAAGATCTCTAGAGATTGGTGCTACTGAATTATCATTTTCTTCATTTATTTCTTCTATTTCCACCATGGAATTTTTTAATATAAATTCAGCCATTTGTGCGTCATCTGCTTTATTAGGTTTGTCCACAACAATAAAAATTAAATCAAATCGAGATAATAGAGATGGCGGTAATCTAATATTTTGTGTAGGAGTTTTGTATCTATCATATCTTCCAGAATAGGGATTTGCTGCTGCTATAATTGCTGTTTGGGCTTTTAGTGTAGCAACTATTCCTGCTTTAGCAATACTTACAGTTTGTTGTTCCATAGCTTCATGAAGGGCAGATCTATCAGCAGTATCCATTTTATCAAATTCATCTATAGCTGCAACTCCTCCATTTGCTAGTACAACTACTCCAGCTTCAAGATTCATTTGACCTGTGTCAGTGTCCTTTATTACAGCTGCAGTTAATCCTACTGCTGTTGAACCTTTCCCAGAGGTATATAAACCCCTTGGAGATACATCTATTGCACTTTTCAATATTTCAGACTTTCCCGTTCCTGGATCTCCAACAAATAATACGTGTATATCTCCTCTTTTATATCCACCTCCTGGTTTTTTCTTCCTAGTCCCCGCAAATAAGCTTAAAGCAGAAGCTATTTTGAGATCTTCTCTCCCATATATATCAGGAGCAATTGATCTTGCGATTTTTTTCTGAACAAATGGTTCTTTAGATAAATCTTCAATTTTTTTCAGATCTTCTTTAGAGAGATCGATTATATCTTCAGCTTTATCCTCCGGATCAATAAAATTAATATCAAAAAAGGTCTTAAATAAGGTAGAATTATTACTTTTCGTTGATTGAGCTAAAACAGATTTATAAATTCCCATCAAATTAACTCTGTCACCAGGTTTTACAATGTCAACTAAATTATGTGTTAAAATAGCTTGTGTTGATCGAGGAATTCTTCCAGGAGGTAAATCCTCTGGGATTTCTTGAATTACAATACTCTGCCAATCAATAAATTCTGATCTTTTTGATATTAATCTAAAATCTGTTTGAGCTTTCGCTTTACAGCGTTTATTAACACAAAATTTAGGCCATCTAATTTTTGAGGTCAATTGAATTATATCAAATTGAGCACCACACAAATTACATTCAAAACTTGCATTTACTATCTTTGGTCTTATGGTAGAACACCTCACTAGGATACCTTTAGACCAAACTAGGGTGCTAATATGTTTTGCTCTTAAACCACGTAAATGGATAAATAACGGGCTCTTTTTATCTTTGGTTGTTATCCTTACAAAATAATTTTGATTAGTTAATTTTGATCCCTGGAACTTTAATAAATTTTTGAACGCCTCAATAGCATCTTCAAGTAACGCTTCAGGGTCTTTTTTCAACATTTCTGCGAGGTCAGGATCACTTGCTAATAGATCTTCATAAAAAATAACTAGAGAATTTCCACCTTTAGCATAGATATCGTTAATTTGATCTTGGTATTTATATACACCTGGATTCTCTTGAAATAGCCGATAAAAATCCTCGAAACGTTGAATTTTATTAATAGGGCTACTAGGACTTGAGAGAGGAGTCGTCATGACTAAAAATTTTACTTTTGATTAATATAGCTAAATAATTCTGTGGAGTTTTTTAATTCTTAATATTAATGCCATATTTTATTAAAGAGTAAATAATCAATCATAAAAAAGAAGCACTGACGTAAGATTTACTAAATTGTATTTGATTAAACTTTAAAGAAAAGTTTCATATTAATTTTCTTTTAATTTTTGTACCGTTCCACAAATAATAGGATCTTGACTCATTTCACATCTAATTTTTAAGAGAGAAATTACTCTCTTCTTAATTTTTTCATTCTCATATTTTGTTGTTCGTTCTAAAATTAATGCAATTGAACGTTGAGTTTCCAAGGAGCCTTCATCACTTAGATTTTGTAGAAGTTTATTTAAAATCCGATTAAGTCCAATGTTTTGAATTATATCAACAAAACTATCGATTGTGCTTGTTCGTACTTCTTTTGATTCATCTTCTAGTAGATAAAGAATCTTATCAAAAATCTCTTCAATTTGATCACTAAAAATTCTAATCAATCTAGCAGAAGCTTCTCTAACATTAGAATCTGAATTTGTTAGATTGTCTTTCAAATCATTAAATGTAATGTGAGAATTATTCACTTCTTTAATGTTTGAAAGAATATTCATAGCAGATCTGCGAACCCAATTTTGATCATCATTAATTAAAGAAACAAGCTTTTCAATGATTTGCCCTTTTTTATCAACATGATTAATAATTTCGCCTAGACTTATAACCGCAGCTTCTCTAACTATCCATTCGTCATCGATTAATGCCTTATTTATCAATGCATCAATAACAGAAAGGGGCGCCTTATATCCTATTAATCCTAGAATCTTTGCAGATGTCTCACGGACAAATGAATCTTGATCATCAAGTAAATTCTTAATTGCTTCTACTGGAATAATTTCTGGAGATTCTTTTGCAATATCCAGTATTGATTTAGAAAGAACGATTCTTAAAGAAGATTCTTCTTTAACAAGTAAATTTAAAAAATCTGACATAAAAGGTTGAATTAGAGTTGGTTCTTCTAGGGCGATTTTTGATATAATACTAATAGCTTTTTTTTTCACTTGATTACTCTTATCATTTTGCATTATTTTGAAGATTTGATTAGTATCAATATAGTTTAAGAATTCTTCAATCAAACCATCAATACTATTGAGAGCATTTAGTCTTATATCATCATTTTCATTGAAGAAATATTGCATTAAAATAGGAATTACTTGCTTTGGATTTCTTTTACCAATATTAATCAAAGTTTGTGATATAATTCCTTTAGATAAAAATTTTGAAACGTCAGGAATTTTAATAATGTTCTGAATTATTAATTTAGGGTTGGTCATTGAGTTTTCTATTAGAAAATTCGAAATATTATTTTTTAATTGTTCATCTTCAAATTTTATAAAAACTATAAAAGTAGTTAATATTTTTTCAGGATCTTGGTACCATAATCTCCCAAGAAGGGAAACAACACTGTTCAATATCTGAAAATTATTTGGATCAATTTTATTGATTATACTATCAATATCTAATAAATTTGGTTCCTCCTCAAAATATTTTTCAAGAACATTTATCGCTGCTTCTCTTGTTTTTTCATCTGGATCGATTAAACCATCTAAAAATGGTAAAAGTGGGAGATTATACTTTTTAAAATTACCAATTTTTGCCAAAACCTCAAATATCGATGCTCGAACTGAACTTGATGGATCTTTAATGAGGGGTAGAATTTTCATTAGCATTTTCCTGTCAATTTGCTTAATATCTAGGTTTTTCAAGCTTTTAATTGCTGCAGCGCTAATTTCATTATTTGTGTGAAATATATTATCAATTATCATGTCAAGAGGAAGAGTGTAGGAAGATTCGGCTAAAATATTAAGGGTTTCAACTCCAATCTTGCTATTCGGGTCGTTTATTAATTTTTTAATATTTAACTTAAAAGTTAATTCTTTTTTTTTAGCTTGTAACCTACGTAATAGCTTTAATCCTAACAATCTTAATCTCCATTCTGGATCTTCAATAAGATTAAGAATTAAATTTACAGGTATTTTTTCTATAAAATTTAGATTTGTTTTTAAAAGTGATTTCGTTATAGAGATACTTTTATCATAATTTGGTGATTCTAGTGATTCTATTATCCATGGTAATACTATCTCTGGAACATCATTTTCCAACTGAACTAAAATTTTATTGCATATTCTTCTCAAATTTCCATCATAATCGCATATTCCGTCCAGCAATGAATTTTTGAATTTCCAATCATTAAGCATTGATTCATTCTTTAGAGGAATTCTTTCAAACATCATTACTAACGTCTCTAATGCATGTTTTTTTATCTTGAGATCATGATGTTTAATAAGATTAAAAAGAGGAATAGGATCAAATGTTTGCCCACATTCTGTAATTTTCGAGTATTTTATATTCTTAATAAATTCATTATTTTTTGCTAAGAAATAGTAAGAAGTAAAAATAATTAATACAATTTCTTCGATCACAGCTGCCCAAGCAAACATCAAATAATTCGGTACGATTTGGTTAGTAAGAGCCCACAAATTAAATGTAAAAAGCAATTTTTCTGGATTTACAATTAAAAAATTAATTAAAACATTGATTCCTATAGATGCCATTAAGTATGCTGCAAAATAGATGTCAATTCCTCTATATTTTATTTTTCTACCCCAAAAGCGTGTAAAATATCCCAAAATTCCAAATAAGAGAGTCACAAATACAAATATAGAAGACATTGTCGAAATTGCCAATGTCTCAGTAAAAAAGAAAATAATTGTTTGTAATAATGATATCCAAGCCCATATATATACAAACAACATTAACCCTAATACAATGTAATATATTGGTTGGGATTTAAATTGTTTCATGCCCCTTTTACTATCTTCAAAATTAAGAAAAATAGATCTTTTAATATCAGGAATGTGATAATAAGCAGTTGAAATACCAGCGATATAACCTTTAGATCCATAATAAGTTAAAATCATGAGAGGATATACAAGCATCCAAGTTATCCAAATCATAATAAATGGTATTCCAATTAGAGATAATAAAATTGGAGGAAGAATAAAAACTGCTAAATAGAAAAAAAGAGCAATTAAAACACATATAACTTTATTTTTTGATTTGTTAATAATGTTTTTACTAAGAAACTTATGAAATGGCGTCAATCCCTCGTCTGATTCTTTACTTAAGGCAATAAATAGAAAATCTATCATAGGATAGAATGAAATATATATTAAACAAAACATAAAGGGGAAAAGTAGTGCTATTGGGGGTACATCTGGAGGCGTAGTTTCTGGATCCCAGAATTCAGGGGACTGTACTGTATAGATTACAGCAACTACAAAAACTAACATGACTGATAGACTAAAAATAATTCCATAGAAAATGCATTGAATTCTATCCTTATTGCGAAATTCTCCTTTTTTTACTAAAGCAACTTGTTTATATATTATATAAAAGCCAAAAGCAAATGCTAATATAAAGACTATAAGTAGAATTATAAGTAGAATTATTTCTATTGCCAAGATTTTCACAAAATTTTTAATTTATTAATAAAATAATATTATGTTTATTTCTGTTGTATTACATTTGTATATTATATAAAGAATTACTAATTTATTAAATCTGGTGCATTTAATCTTGGAGATAATTAAAGAAGGCTTAATTAATTCATTAAATAGGTTAAATTTTATCTTTCAAAATGAAATAATTGTTACTGAATGTAATAAAAATTCTGATGGTTTTTCTCTATTAGGGGAATTTTTTGGCCCTTTCGAGGAAGGCAAAAAATATAAATTAAAGTTATTTTCTGCAATTCCTTTTATTGACGAAGGCATACTACATGTGGCTTCAATTGATAAATGTGATAATATTGACGTTCAAAGATATGCAATAGAAGAACGAGATGATTTGAAGTTAATTAAAAGAACTAATAGTTTATTCCTAAATAAAATAAGAGAATTCAGGAAAATAATGGAAAACCAAATAGATAAAAAACATAAACCAAAAATTGATTTAGATAGATATTATTCATATTCTTCAAATATTATTGATAGTCGATTATTGAAATTATTAAAACTATCTATGACTGAGTTATCATTAGATGATGAAAGAAGGTTAACATATTCCGAAAAAATACTATACAATTATTTAAATAATCTCATTAAGATATGGAGAGATTTTTTTTAAAGTAAAAATATCTCCAAAAATGATTATGAAAGATTAGAGCTTTATTTGCCTTATTCCATATTTCTTAAAGTAATCTATAATATGTTCTGCAATATCTTTATTCATATTTAAACTAGGTAATAAATCAATTGCATTGCTCATTGCATAATATTGGAGATTATGTGTTGAAATAAATTCTTTTACGCTCATCTCATCATCCCTTATTTCATTTCTATTAGTTACACCAATAACAGCGATTATATTTATATTTATTTCTTTTAATTTTTGAATTGTGTCAACTAAGGATCCACCAGTAGTAGTAACATCCTCAAGAATAATAACTTCTCCTTTAGGTAAGCCAAGAAATATTTGGTCTTTAGGATCTCCGTGTTCTTTTTGCTTACCTCTACCCATTGATAAAGGATGGCTTCCATAACCATAGCTTTTTTGTTTTTTTGCCCATTTATATTGTGTAAGAATTCCTAATTTTGTAGCACCCTCTGGAACTCCATAAATACACTTTGGCTTTAATCCTAAATTTTCAATAAATGAAATGACATAATCAGTTAATTTATCAAGCAAAAATACATCGGAAGCAATATTCCTCCAATTTACATACCAATATGATAATCTACCAGATTTTAATTTTATAGGTTTTTCAAAAAACCCAATAACATTATGCTTTAAAATAAATTCATTAAAACTTTCTTGATCCCATTTCATAAAAATCAACGAATCAAAGAATTAAATTATTTTAAAAGATATAGTCTTCATTTTTATTAATTTTTAATTATTGGTTTTTTTCTATTTCATTCTCCGATATTTGTAAGAATTTTTCGAGCTTGTGATACTATTGTTTTATTAGTCTGTTTAGTCAAATTTTCTAAGAGATTTTGAATTGGAAGGACTGCCCTGGTATTAGTTTCTGAAAGTTCTTCAAAAATAGAAAGGATAGAGAGAATTTCTTCTTGATTAGCTCCCTCAAAAATTTGTCTAACTTTAGGAATAGCGGTCTTATTTAAAATTTCGTTAAGATATTGTGAAATTTGTGCTTCTACTTTGGAATCTCGATAGGATCTTAATTTATTGCTTTTAATATATTCAACAAAAATGAATGGCATTTCAATTGGCCATTCTTTTATTTTTTCCAATTCAATTAACTGGATTACTCCACCATTATCTTTATAAAATAATTTTATATCCAATCACCAGTAGTTAATTTTTCGGGTAAATATTTTTCTGTTAAAAACTCAAATCCATGGGTTGAGAGAGCTTGAATTTCTGCTTTAACATTCTTTTTAAGAGATAATCTAAGATCCTCCTCCCATGCTTTATTTCTTTTAACAAATTCTTCATTTAATAGATCTTTGATTCGTTTAACGTCTACTTTTTCTAATTTTAGTCTAGCAACTTCTGGAATTTTATAAGTATCCAAATCTCTTGTTAAAACTCCAAGAAGTTTTATATTTGGGGTTGCTAAGAATGGAGATTCATAACTCAGACGTTTTGATCCCCTTAAATAAACAGAATGGATATAATGGCCATAAGGATCACTATCAACTAAACTAAAAACTGGAAGATTTAATTCCTTACTTAAACGTTTTAAAAACATTCTGGTTGCTATATCTCCAACACCACCAGCTGTAAGTAAAATACAAGGATATTTACGCCAAAATCTATCCTCAGCAAAACGCATCATAGCAGCTTCTTTTTCTATTGCTAGGATAAATTCTGCGTCTGATTCAATTATCTCAATATTATCAAGAAAAGGAGAAATTTTCCAACCTCCACTTCCTAAGCCTTCAAGATCGATGATATCATTTTTATCTCTAATCCTAAGCCTTCCTATGCAAGTTCCATTTGCTGTAGCAACAATATGGGTTGAATTTCTTGTAGTATAAAGCATAATTGCAGCATCTTCTATACTTTTGTCACTTATTTTTTGTTCATTAAATAATTTGACATCTGTATAGAAAACTTCTCTTTTAGTTGCGTGCAGATCTTTAACTAGCAATTCATGTATTATTTCAAGAATTCGCATTAATCTAGTAATATCTGCAACACTAGTAAGAGTATGAAATTGCTTTTCTTGAAGTTGTTGACCAAGAAGTAATAAATCATTCTGTTCATCCCAAATGATATTTGAACTCGATCTGGAAGGTAATTTAATCGAAGGTCTTCCTGATTTATTTATTTTATCTATTAAATCATCAACAAGTCTATATAACCTGTCTAGAATTTTTTTTCTATTGAGATCATCAATTTTTACAGTATTTTCAGGAAGATTAATTTCTTTTTTTTCAGTTCCTTTATTTAAATATTCATTGAATAATTTCTTTGTAGCTTTTAAATCATAATTTTGTTGTTTTTTTGCCATATTATTAACCTGACTATTTTTTTAATTTCCATTGTCTTTTACCCATCTTTGATTCAACTAAAACATATCCTTTACGCTCCAATTCTTTAAGTTTCAGTTGAAGATATCGTGCATCCATCATATCTTTAATTTTAAGTTTGAAAATGAGATGTTTTATTGTTTGCCATTCATTAGATAAGACATTTAATATTTTCTCAGTTGTTATGATTGGTAATGTAGTTTGTTTTTGTTTTGGGGGTGCAGGTTTTCGTATAGGAGTTACTCGTTTAACAATTTCTTTAATTGGAGGTTTATCTTTAGAGCTAGGCAATTTTGTTTGTACTGGGAGTACAGTATCAGAAATAATCTTAATTGGTTCAGGAGGTTTTAATTCTTTTGGTTTTACCTCAACAGGTTTTTTATAAGATTCTACAATTTTACCGATAATATCTGTTTTTGTATCTTTAGACAGAAGGGGAATATCATGTTCTTTACAATATTCTATTAATTCAATTTTAGTCCAATTTTTAAGAGTTTTTTCAGTAAAGAATTCTTTTTTAGGTTCAACCTTCTTAACAATTTGTTGTATTTCAGGAGGTTCTTCTATTAATTCTTCTTTTTCAATTTCATCTTTTTTAATTTCTCTAACTTCTAAAGGTTTCACAACAGGTTTGGGTTTTTTAGCTATTGCATTTCTCATTAAAACTTCTAATTCCTTTTTATCAAGCTTAGATTTATGAACACTTTCACCTTGGGATGCTATATTATATAAACTATTTACAAACAAGGGTATATACTTTTCGATTAAGCTAGCCCTCTTTTCACTCTTCCGAATACTTGCTTTTCTATTGATATATACTCGCAATCTTCTTCCTATTGCTTCAAGACAATACTTAATTTCTTTTATTAGATCTTCATCATCAGCTAAAGCATTTTTTGATTGGGATTTAAACATTAAGTGCACAAAAGGACCAGAAACATTGACTAATAATTTTATTGGTCCTTTTGGTAAACCATTATCATAAGTATCCAGATTGTAGTTTTTCCAATTAACTGCTTGAACTGCTTTTGTGATAGCACAATCTGCACTATCTCTTAATTTAGGTGTTCTATTTACAAATCTAGATAAAACATCTCTAGAACGTTTTGGAATTTCTAAACTTCTTGAATAGGCCAATACAGCTTCAACGACATAAGCTAAACCTTTTCCACTTGTAGGAGCTCTAGTATCTGCTGATACAAAATCGTCATCCTTTGTATAATTTTCAATGAAATATTCAAATACGCTACGGTAGGTATCTATAGACGCTATATCAGTGTATGTGATAAGATCATCTATAGATTGGTTAATTTGCTGTGAATCAACAGTTTTATCAATGATGTCAATAGTTCCCAAAATCTCTGAGCTTAAATTAATAACTTCCTCTGGATCGATTGAAATTTTAAGGCTGATATCACCATCAATCTTTTTCCCTTCTTCTAATAAATGATTCTTCTTATCTTCAAGTAATAATTTGGATGACTGATGAATATTATCAATAGGTCCAGCAAAATCATCTATATTTTCTGAGATTCTTAGTCCAATTTCTTTAATTAATGTATTCTCCAAAGTTGATTCACCAACGGGAATTGCTGTATCTGTTGGAGGTGCCATATACTTAATAGATTTAAAAGCCAAAAATAGAGAATTAAACTGCTCTTTTGTTATTTCAACTGGTTTAACTTTAGATAATTGGACTTTATTAATAAGATCTTCAAATTCTGTTCTGTTTTTTATCTTTTTTAATTCACTAATTCCATCTTTTATATCTTTAAACAAGTTATTTAAATCTACTTTAATTTTATCTTTTTGATTTTTAATATCATCTATGTTTTTCAACAGATTTTTAATATTACTTTCAATATTCTTAATTTCTTTTTTTGTTTCAGATTTCTCAATACGATTATTTAGTTTCTTAATTTCTTTATTTACTTTTTCGTAATCTTTATTGGATTTATTATATTTAGAGATTAGATTCCAATATTGTTCTTTTAAATCATCTGAATCAACTTGATAAATAATTAATTTATCTCTAGGTTTATCAGAACGACCGAAAATCCGTTTTTCATCTCTCATAAGGTATATTGTTTCGGTCTTTTTCTGAGTTAAATTCACAAAACCATCTTTTAAAATAAGTAATTTTAATTGATCTTGTAAATCTCTTTCAGCAATATCAACGATCTCTTTAGCTGTCTTTGAACTCATTCTTACAAAATTATCCTGTAAAAATGCAGTTATTGATTTATTTTCTGATTTTGTAATTAAATCTTGTAAATCTCCTATATTAACCGAGGAAGGATGAGGTCTAGCATACTTAGGCTCATCTGGGAAAGATGTTGCTAATCTTCGGTAAATTTTTTCCTTTCCATCAGGATCAATATAAATTATTGTAACGTGGGGATTCATAAATGCTGTTTCTTCAATATATTTCTCAACAAAACCTTTGACATATTTTACATTCAAATAACTTAATTTAATATAAGTACCATGAAGAAAAGGGCTGTCTACATCTGTTGGATGAATTAAATACTTTTTCTCATTTTTTGAAGTAGTAAAAAATTCTGTTACAGTAGCATAAACATTATCAACTGACTTTGATACTGTAATAACAGGTTTCCCGGTTGTATTTTGAGCGTCACTAAAAGCGCTTGGGGCTCCAAATCCTTGACTTCCTCTAGTTTGCTTTAATTCCAAAGATTTCGATGATGCGAGATATCTTCCAAATTTTCTTAGATCAATTTTTGACATTCCAGTCCCATTATCAAAAATTTCAAAAGTATAACTCATGATATTTTTTTGACTAATTTCAGAAGTTAAAAAAGAAGGTGCTTCATATTCTCTAATTCGAACACATACAATTGGTTCTACATCAATAATGTATTCAACAGGTTTAATAATTTCTTGCATATCTTCAATTATTCTTTTAACTTCTTCCTCTACTTCCAATTCTTCTCCATCAATTATTTCTCCCGATTCTTCCTCTTTTTCTTCTGGTTCTTGAATAACAGATGCTTCATGTTCAACAGATTCAATCCCTAATTCCTGCATTAACGTATGTTTTGCTTCATTATTCAAGTGTTGAGATTTTTTCTCTTCTTTTACTGTTTCTAGTATAGATAATTTTTCTAAAAATAGCTCTTGATCTAATGAAAATTTTACTTTTGAATCTGATTTCCTTATTTCTTTCCATTGAAAACTTTCAATAGCATCTAAAGCATTATCTATAAATTCAGCACAATATTGAACATGTTTCCAATAACCAAATTCAAAACCAACTAGTTGAGTACGCTTACGCATATACTCAGCTATAGTTCCTTGTTTAATTTTTCCTTCTTCTTTTGAACTAATTTTAGACGCACTCGAATGTTAATTGGTTCAGTTAATTTTGTTAAAACAAACCTCAAATATATATAAATCTATTAGTAAATTAATTTAAAAAACCATATCATGTTAGATATATATAGTAACTTTAGAATTTTCACTTGTTTGCTTGAACAATACTTTTTTTTTTCACTGTTTACAGTAAATAAATTAATATTTAAATATTTTCATCAGATTTTAAATCATAAAAATAAATAGGCTTACACCCAATAGATTTCTAAATAGAGTTTTTCTCATATAATTCTAAGATTTTCTCTTCTGATAAGCTTCTATAGCAACATCAATTATTTTAGACGCGATATATCTTTTAGTATTTCTCTCAACATGGGTAATATGTTTTTTTTTATCTATAATAAATACTTCATTATATTTGCTACTAAACCCTATATCTTCTCTACCAATATCATTTGCTACAATTAAATCAATCTCAGATTTAGTAAGCCTATTGTAAGCACGTTCTATTAATTCACTTTTAGAAACGTTTGTTTCAGCTTTGAATGCTACAATAAATAAATTATAATCTTTTTTTCTAGCCACATTTATTATTTTTGGGGTTAATTTCATGTTCAGATGTAGCTCTTCTACATTATCAGAAGAAATTTTTCCCTCTATGCACTCTACTGGTTTATAATCACTTACAGCAGCTGCTGAAATGAAAAAATCATAATTATTTAATGAGATTTCATCTTTAACGGCATCTATAAAATCATCTGTTGAAACGACGTGTTTAATTTTTAAATAATTAGGAAGTTTTGCCATACATTCACCAGCAATTAACATTACATCAGCACCTCTAGCAGAGGCTTCTTTAGCTAATTCAATGCCCATTCTTCCTGATGATTTATTGGAAACAAATCTAACTGAGTCTATTGCTTCTCTAGTTGGTCCTGCAGTGATAAGAATTTTCTTTCCTTCTAAATCCTTTTTTGTTACTAATAAATCTATAACTCTATCAATAATATCATCAATTTTTGCTATTTTAGCTTTACCTTCTGAGATTCTAGGCCCTAGAACCTCCACTCCACATTCACGCAATTGTTGTTCATTTTTTTCTAAAATAGGGTGTTTGTACATACTCTCGTGCATTGCTGGTACTATTACAATTGGTATAGATGACCCAAATGCAGTCGATGCTACGGTTGTGACGGGTGTATCATCAATTCCAGATGCAATTTTTGAAATTGTGTTTGCTGTAGCAGGACATATCAAAATTAAATCAGCCTTCCCAACACTTCTTGGTCTATCACCTGCTAGATAAACATGCTCAACTGCACCAGTTAATTTTGTAATAACTTTATTTCCTGTCGCCCATTCCATTAAAGCAGGGTTAATTAATTCTGTAGCTGCTTTAGACATGACACAAATAACTTCAGCTCCTAATCTCATAAGCTCACGAGCAACAATAGGAGATGAGATTACTGCTACTGAACCTGTTAAGCACAAACAAATAGTTTTTCCTCTAAGAATTGTTCCCTTACTTTCAATAATGT
This sequence comes from Promethearchaeota archaeon, assembly GCA_048941605.1. Classification (GTDB taxonomy): domain Archaea; phylum Asgardarchaeota; class Lokiarchaeia; order Sigyniarchaeales; family SOKP01; genus Loki-b32. Next base: position 26,238 of record JBHLNL010000024.1, read on the forward strand.
CCTTTGAAGGGTGTTGAAAATTATTTTTTGTCATATTCTAATAATTATTTTTACTAATTTTCAATTAAACTTTCAGATTCTATGTAAATAAAATTTATGCATTAATAAAAAAAATAATGGTACAACGATTACTATTCTGTTTAAAATTTTATTGCAATTTTACAAGAAAGTAGTAATATTACCTATTTTTGCACGATTATTGTGTTTTTTTTTAATCTTATTTTTTATTTATGGTTTTAAATAAGTTAATCGAAATAATATTACAAATCTTAACTAAATTGATTAAATTTTATGAATAAAGTCTGTGATTTACATATCCATAGTAAATTTTCAGGAGGAGCAAGCAAAAATATTGATATTTATAAAATTGCTTTTAATTGTAATTTGAAAGGAATTCAATTAGTAGGAACTGGTGATTGTCTCCACCCCTTATGGTTAATTGAATTAAAAAATAATTTAATTGAATATTCAAGCGGAATATTCTATACTCCAAAAATTCCAAATGTTAATTTTATATTACAAACGGAAATTGAGGTTATTTGGAAAAATAATTCAAAGATTAAAAATGTACATTTTATCATTCTTTTTCCAAATTTTGAAAAACTTGATGAAACTATTAAGTTTCTATCCAAATTTGGTAATCTGGTAAAACAGGGAAGACCAAAGATTTATACATCTGCAGAGAATCTTATTTTTGGATTGAAATCAATCGATCAAGATATTGAGATCATTCCAGCTCATATATTTACTCCTTATTTTGGGATATTTGGTGATAAATCTCATTTCAATACTATGGAAGAAGCTTTAGGTTATGGAATGAATCACATTAATTGCATTGAGACGGGATTAAGTGCTGATCCCTTAATGGTGAGGAGTATTTCAGAATTAAATAAAGTATCAATAATATCTAATTCTGATTGTCATTCTACAAACTTTCACAGATTAGGAAGAGAAGCTACAATGATTAAACTTAATAAATTAAATTACAATAATCTTGTAGATTCACTTAAAAGAAACAGAATTATTAAGACTTATGAGTTAAAACCATCACAAGGTAAATATTACTATGATGGTCATAGACCAGAAAGACACCTTGATAATAAAGATTATTATTGTAGTCCAAAACTTAACATTCACATCTGTCCTTATTGTAAAAAAAAATTAACTAAAGGTGTATTAGGTCGAGTCCAAGATTTAAGCGATCAAATAAATCCTTTCAAATTAAATTTCCAATATATTGTCCCAATGTTGCACTTAATTTCAATTGTATTAGGAGGATCTGAATATAATAGAGGAAATTTATCAATATACCAAAAATTAGTTGAAAATAATGATAATGAATATGCTATATGGGAAGGGAAAAGTAATTTTGAGAATATACCTGAAAACTTAATTGAAGCAATTCATAAAATTAGATGTGGAAAATTCTGGTTTATTCCCGGTCATGACGCTGTTTATGGAGAATTACAATTTGAGAATTAATACGGTATTTAATTGCTACTGTCTATAACTCTTATTTTCAGATTTAATTGGAGACTAAAATCCCGAAATTTCTTAAATTCTTCAGGTTTTAGAATTAATTTTTCCTTAAATTCAAGAATGTCGAAGAATTTTCTAGCATAATATGTCTTGGAAATTCGAGACATATCATAAAACATTCTATTGTTATTATGCAATCTATATATTTCAGAAGATTCAAACTCATTTTTTCTAATTTCAATGATTTTATTAGAGTATTTGAAAAAAGGAGTATGTTGTATTTTTTTCAAATCAAATATTATTGTACTTCCAAGCTTATGTGAATTTAATAAATCATTAATGAGAGAATGGATTTCATTTAGAAATATTGATTTAAAATCTTTTAGATCGATTTTGGGAGAAATAATTCTTTTTAATATTTCAGCATAGGGTAGATCTAATCCAGCTAATTCATTATTTAAATTTAATAATGTTAGAATTTGTGTTGTATTAAGTTCTATATCTTTTTTCAATTCATCAAAAATATGATCTTTTTCTTTAAAAATATAATCTAATAAAAATTTATTAAACGCTTTAATAAAGAAAGTGTAATTAGGTACAAATAATCTGTTAGGGTTATTAATTACAAATTCATTGGCTTGAAACGGATTAATTTCTTTATTTAATACAGCTCTTATTAGTGACAATGGATAATATCCTTCAATAAATTCCATGCCTTTAGAAATGCTTTTAATAGCATCTTTAAATGTGCATTTGGTAATTACATTAATGGTCTTAATGATATTACTTTCAATTTTAATTGGTGTTTTTTTACAATAACAAAGATCAAATGGCTTTAAATCATGAAATAATGGATTGTTGTTATCAGGAATAATTATTTGAGAGCCAAAGGCATTTACAAGACTACCATAAATTGGTCTATTTACTAGATCCCATTCAATAATCATTATATCTTCTGAATCTTTATGAACAGTATCATAACTATATTCTATATTTTCACTTTTTAATGATAAACCATTAATAGATTTTATTTCATAATCAATTGTTTCTCCCCAAAATTGTTGCCTATAATAATACACATCTTGAAAACTGCTAAAATCATCTAAAAATAATTCTTTCATTATAAAATAATTAATCCCAATTTCAGAAGATTTTATTGTTTGATCATTTAATCCGAAAAAGCCAATACGGGAAATAATATAATGATATACAGGATTTTTTAAATTATTTTCGTCATGTTTCACAATATATGTGTTTCTTTTTTTCCTAAACTCCCCTTTCGATCTTATAATATTATGTTTTTCCATTAGCAATTTTAAAAAAGCGAATTTTTTAAGGTAGACTTTTCTTTCCAATTCCTTGATTTCTGTTTTATACTTCTTATATTCATCATAATACTCATCCTTTGGAATATTTATAACTCGAAATTGCTTTTTTAATAAATTTAATTTTTCAATTATGCAAAAATTATCGATTTCAGAATGAAAATAGTTTAATACTCTGGATTTTAAAGAATTTAATGAATTATCAGATATTAATTCTTTAAATAATGGATTAAGTTCGACTAATTCATTAAAATTCTTCTTAATTAGATATATAGAAAAATAATTATTATTAAA
>JBHLNL010000179.1:0-6757 GCA_048941605.1 Promethearchaeota archaeon
AAAAAAATGGAAGATTTTATGAAAAAATTGAGTAAAGACGAGGAAGATTAGAAACATTATTAAAATACTTATTAAATTGAAGACTTTAGATTTCTATGAATAAAACAAAGTTATTTTTTTTTATCGCGTTTATTGTTAATGCTTTCTATTTAATCTTAACCTTTGTTTTTTTCTATTTCTTAGATAGCCCATTAATGAATATTGATGAAAATGATTATTTATCATTTTATTATGCGGGGTTAAATGTAATAGAAGATTTACCTAATTTGTACGACTCGTCGCTATCCCCGTTTCCATTTAGGTATTTCCCAATTTCAGCTTATTTTTTTACACCATTTTCCGTTTTAGGGTTAAGATTTGGTTATTTTGTTTTTCAAATTTTCAATTTCTTTCTAAACATATTAATAATTTATCTAATTTTTAAAATCCTTCAAGTTTACAAAAATTTAGGTCATGATTCTAATTTTAACTATAAACTCAATAGTTTTAGAAATATTTTTGATAAAGTTGAAAATGAATCAATTCTTCATCATTGTGCCGTTTTTCTAATAATTTTACCACAGTTTATGAACTTCTTCTTAGGACAGATCAATATATTAGTCACAGTTTTTATTCTTTCTTCGCTTTATTATTTTTTGAAGGGAAGTGCTAGGAATGATTTGATAGGAGGATTATTATTCGGATTAGGGCTTTTAATTCGTCCTACATTAATTTTTATTATACCTTTTTTAGTTTTATTACATTATGAGAAAGAATCTAAGAAAATTCACTTTAATCTCAAGAAAACTGTCCTAAGATTACTGGGGCCAATAATTCTATTACTACTCTCAGGAATATACTTTTTCATTTACCCGAAAATGTGGATGGATTTTATTGATGTTAATCTTACAGGAGAATATACTTATGCCGTTAATGGAGGTATTGAAATTAATCCATCATTCAGTCTTACTAGAATTTTATTAATTTTCTTACAATTGATTGAGATTGATATAAGTGGATTCTTAGTTTTTATAATAATAAGTATAGTTATCCTTGTTCCAATCTATTATTTTTTTATCAAAAAACCTGATCAACCAATTAAATTAATCAATGGATATTTTACAGGGCTCTTGGTTTTACTGATTGTTTATTTTGATTCTTGGCCTCATCATCTTGTTGTTTTAACTCCCTTTTTGATTTTTTTTCTTCTCATCAAAAAGAATTTTAGATTTTATAAAATGATCAAATATCTTTATTACCTTATAGCAATATTAATGGTTGTCTTTTGGGGAATTTTTTATTTAACTTGGTTATTTTTTCCCTTTAATATAGGAGGATTAATTTTACTAATGTTATTGTACTTTTGCTTAGTAGTATATTATACAAACCCAGAAAGATAGCGTTTAATGAAGGTTTAATAAATCTATTTTTAAATACAGAGCTTTTTACGTATAGAAAGTACTAACTATAATAATAACAAAAACATTTTAATATGCTTAATGTTCAATTATATTAATTAATTTTTTTGAGAAATTAATATATTCTGAGAAGGATCAAGAATGTCAACCACAATTGAAGAAGAATTTAATAATGATATTAAAAATGATACATCGAGACGTATTGCTTCAATCGATTTTGTCAAAGGATTTGCAATAGTCTGGATAGTCCTAGCTCATGGAGCTATTAGTTGGTTTGATAGTGATTGGGTCTATGTATATGGACTTGTTTTTGCTTTTATGGATGTTCTAGGTCCTTCTTTATTTGTTTTTCTTTCAGCTCTTAGTGTAGTTTTCAGTTTAAAAAGAAAAAAGGGAAAAGTACCAGATAAAGTAATTCGCAATGGGATTTTAACAAGAGGTTTAGTAATAATTTTTATTGGTGTGCTTTTTAATCCAATGTCCTTAATGACTTCGCAATTATCTGTACCTTTTCCAGCAAATTTATGGGGTTGGAATATATTAATGTTTATTGGATTCTCCCAAATTTTTTCCTATTATGCAATAAAATTTAACAAGATTACACGTGCGGTAATTGGTGTAGCTATAATATATTTTTCTCCTTGGATTCGAGATGTCCTTTTTGAATTTAAAGATCAAAATGCTTTAGTGTTTATTTTGCATTTTATAATAACTTCACCACTACCTCAAGTACCAATTTTACCATACTTAGCAGTTTGTTTCATGTCTACTATATTTGGGGAGTTTCTTTACGAGGCGATGATAGATGGGACAAAAGAAGCTTATTATAAGTTATTTCGGATATTTTTTATTTATGGTACTATATTTACTTTAGTCGGAATATTCATAATTGTTCCTCGAGGTGTTGTATTCAATATATGGGAAACAGGGTTAGCACGATTAATTCCTGGGGCTTATCCTGCGCCTGGTATAGTTGTAAGAACAGAATATTTACATATCGACTTATTGGAAATTGCTAATCGACAAGATTATTATCAATTTGCTGGTATGCCCGCTTTTATGGTAAGATGCACTGCTCAAAATATGTTTTATAATCTTGGAATTGCATTCTTACTAATTGCTGTGTGCTTTTATTTCATTGACATTAAAAGAAAATCAAATGATGTAATAAAATTAGTACTATTTTATGGAAAAACAAGCCTTTCTCTTTTCCTTATTCAATATTTATTTCTTCCTTTATATAGCAACCAATTCTCAATTATCTTTTACCCAATTATCTGGATCGGTTACTGTGGATTTTTAGGTTTACTCATGTATGTTTGGTTGAAATATTTTAACGGTGTTGGAACACCTGAATGGATAATGGGTAAAATTGGTGGTAGCGGAAAAAAAAAGAAAAAATCGTAAAGGAGATCTTATTTAGAGTAAATTATTAAATAATTTCGCTATATTATAAAGATATAAATATCTTAAAAAGATATTATGATAATAATAAGCAATGAATTAATTATTATTATAATTGGTTTTAGTTAATTCGAATCATATTAAAATTACAATATCAATTTTTAATTAAATATACTAAAAATTTATTTCAAGCGAGGAAATTGAAGATGAGTCCAGAAACTTCTTATAAATTCAAGATCACGCTTTTCGGGCCAGGTGGGGTAGGGAAAACATCTCTATTACTGCGATATATAAAAGATTACTTTAGTGATGACCTTAAAAAAACTATTGGAAGCAATTTTCTCATTAAAGATGTACAAATAGATGGAAAGAACGTACGTCTCCTTCTTTGGGATATAGGAGGGCAACCGCAATTTCACAAACTTCGAACTATATATTTTAAAGGAAGTAATGCGGCGTTAGGTGTTTTTGATGTGTCCTCTAGTCAAACTCTTCTAAAAATTCCCGGATGGGTAAGTTCTATTAAAAAGACAGTAAAAAAGTCTATACCAATGTTATTGTTAGGTAATAAGATTGATCTTGAACGAGAAGTAGACCAAGAAGAAGCAATGGACTTAGCCAAGAGATTGAACTGTGAATACTTGGAAACATCAGCAAAAACAGGTGTAAATGTAGAAGATGCTTTTGATAAGATCGCAAAAGCATGTTTAGAGGATTTAAGTGATTAATTAATCGAATTTATTAATTAGATTTTATATAACCTTGTACTTTTTCAATTCTTCTATAAGTTCATCAGAATTGGTGTATTTAATCCCTCTAAAGCCTAACTTATTAGCAGTGCGTATATTATTAACACCATCATCTATATAAATTATTTTTTCTGCCTTACAACCAGCTTTTTTAATTACATATTCAAAAATTTTAGGATTTGGTTTTACTAAATGAATTTCATGTGAAAGAATAAAAATATCAAAATAATCAATGAAATCCCATTTTTTATTCAAAATATAATCCCAGTGGCTTGAGTTTACATTTGATAAAGCAATTAATTTATATTGATCTGAATCCCGTAGTTTTTTAAGGAGATGTATTATTTCAGGATTAACACCCGCTATAATACTGTTAAAAGCATCGTAGAATTCTGATTGATCTAACATACAAACTTGAAGGAGATCACAAGCAAGTTGATAAAAATCCTCATCAGTCATATTTCCCTGATGATACATGTCAGATTGTCTAAAAAATTCTAACATTATTGGAGTTTGAGGTTTGTTTAAAGGAGATTGAGTAATAATCTTATTATAAAAATTTGAGAAATCTAACTCAAGAACAACTCCCCCTAAATCAAAAACAATAGCTTTGATGTTCATATTTAAAAAAAAGGTTTTGGTGGGTTAAATAACAGATCGAATATATATTTTTTTTAAAGGTAACTTAACTAATTATTAACGTCTAAAATAAATTCTTGTAGAGACTTTTCTAAATGGAATTGGTAATTTATATTTTGGGAAATTCCTCGTGTCTTCTTCAAGTAATTCCAACAATTTGTCCAATTTAACTTCATTTATCTGTTCAAATGTTTGCTTTTTTGGACCAAATGGTTCCCCTATTAGCCTCCGTCTAATAGAAATTGTTTGATTCTGTTGCTCTTTCTTGCCAACTACTACAGTATAGGGGATCCACTCAATTTCAGATTGTCTTATTTTTTTTCCTACAGTTTCTTCGCGATCATCAAAATCTGCTCTGAACTCTTCCCCATTAATGATATTTAGTAATTTTTCAGCATATTCGTTTTGTTCGTTACTTACAGTTAATATCCTTACTTGTATAGGAGATAACCATGTTCTAAATCCAGGAACAAGTTTATCTTTATTTCGAATAGCAGATTCTATTAAACCCCATAAAACTCTTTCTATAGCACCTGTTGGAGAGTTATGAAGAATTATCGGATGTTTCACTTGACCATCAGTATCAATGAAAGAGATATTGTATTTCTGCCTTTTAACACCGTCATTATCAAACATATAATCTAAGGAACTCTCTACATCTATTTGATTAGTCGCCAATGTTGCACTCTTGCCTTGCGCTGAAAGAACATTTCTTTCAAATTTCAATACATAATAATAATACCTATCTTCCCATAGTTCTAATAATGCTGGATGCTGTTCTGATTTAATTAAATCAATGATCCAGTTCTTATTTTCCTTATAAAATTCCTGAGTTACTCTGAATATGACATAAGTTTTTATTCCTAAGTCTTTCTCAAGATTTTTGATTAATTTATATTGTTTTTTAAATTCATCAATAGAAGATTCAATATCTTTACACAATGTATGCATATCTGGCATTATAAAAGCTCTTAGTCTTCTTATACCGCTTAATTCACCCTCTAATTCACGTCTAAACGCATACTGCTCGTATTCATAAGCTCTTAGAGGAAAATAATCTGGTTTCAAATTCATTTGTGAAAATAAATCGAATAAGAGGAAATCACAGGCATACCTTAAGAGATATCTATCACTTCCGGATTCGACCCAATAACTCCTTGCTGGGAACCGAGCAGTTTGTGCAGTTAATTTTTTATTCTTAACAGTATACATAACAGGAGTATCAACAAGAATCGCCCCATAATCTATTAATCTATCTTCTATATAATTCTTAATGAGATTTTTCATAATAATTCCTTTTGTATACCATCTGAAATTCCCTGCATCAGTATTAGGATCAAAGTCTATTAATTCAAATTCCTTCATAACTTTTATATGAGCTGGTTCAACTGCTTTCTCCATTAGTCTTGAACCTAATTCAGAATTTAAAAATGTTTGAAAATCTTTGTCTTTAATCTCCTTTGGTGGTAAAATCTTCTGGTCGTTATCAAAATTTAAATTAACTTCTTTTCCCGATGTTGTGATTATTTTAAACACTGAATTTTTGACTTGTTCCTCGGGTTTAATAGCTAATTTAACATCTCTATACATCTCTGCTAATTCATGTCCCAAACAGTTGATTCTAAAAGATTTATACCAACCAAATGGAGAGAACTTTGCTTCAATACCTCTTTCTTCTAAATTTTTAGCAATTTTTGGACAAACTTCCATAGCATTTTGATCATTACTAAGAAATTTACTTAAATGTGCCCAAGGATAAACCAGAACTTTATCAACACGATATTTGTCATGATCTTTAATAAGCTCTGAAAATTTTCTTATTTTTCCCTTTAAAATACCATTTTCAATCTTCTTATTATACTCCCGTATTTCTTCGTTTTTTTGTCTTATTTTTTCTGGAAATCCAGTAATTTGTAATATAGCAGCTTCAATTTCTTCTGCTCCCTGTCTAGCAATTAAATCCGTATCATATGTATCTTGATCTTCAACAGAAACAAAGCAAACAAGAATTAAACCTTCTAGTTTTATAAAATTCTCTTTAAACTCTTGAGGATAACTCGTTGCTTCTTTATTTTTAACGACTTCTACATCTTGAGAGTGAATGAGTAAAATTTTCATGATTAATCCTTAAATTTATCTATTAACTAACACCTTATAATAAATTCTAAATATTTTTCTTACTTTTGATATATAATTATATTCAAAATTCAAATTAATTATTACTAAAATATAGTTCTATTGTAATGAATCTTAAAAAAGCTTTTTTAGAAATATCTGAGTTATTAGAGATATTATATCAAGACAGAGAAGAAATTTTGAAAATTTCACGCGATATTATTAGGGGTTGCAGCGTTGCTATAAAAAATGTTCATAGAAAAGAATTTAATAAATTTCATGAACAAGTAAATATAATTAAAACAAATCACCAGAATTTAGTTAGTATTGTTAATAAAAATCCTGGAATTTTCTTTAAATATTTAAAAACTCCAGAGCAAGAATTAACTGAATCAATTGTTTTCTATTCAATTATTGATAAAAAGGATATTCCATCCCCTAATGAATTAAATA
>JBHLNL010000025.1:0-3192 GCA_048941605.1 Promethearchaeota archaeon
GTTGACATTATCAGGCCAGCTGCTAAGAGGTGGGAAGCGTTGATTTCCACTGCCACCTCCACCACGACCATCACCGACGCGGTAGGTACCGGCACTATGCCAAGCCATACGGATGAATAAGGGACCATAATGACCGAAGTCCGCTGGCCACCAGCTTTGCGACTTAGTCATAAGATCAGCGAGGTCCTTCTTTACAGCCTTCAAGTCAAGACTATTGAATTCTTTAGCGTAATTGAAATCTTTGTCCATTGGATTAGACTTAGCTGAATGTTGGTGTAAGATATCAAGATTCAACTGGTTTGGCCACCAATCTCGGATCGTCATACCACCACCAGAAGTGAGCCTCTTGATCTTACCTTTTGCCGAGTTTCTACTATCTTCATCCATAATTCTATTCCTTTTTTTCCATAATTAATTTTTATAGCATTATCTATACAAGAATGCCTATTATATATGTGAATACTTAATAATTTATTACACAAGAATCATTCTTATATAATAATTAATATCAAACAGTAATCATTATTAATATAGATTATGATTTATTTTAATAGTATTTTAAATTATAAAATATTTCAATATTATTATTGAAAAATTTCAGTGATTTAATTGGATACTCAAGATTTAATTGTGATCTTCCGAGAAAATGGATTTAAGTTAACAACTCAACGATTAGCAATATCTAATTTTATCCTTTCCCGAAATGATCATCCTACAGCAGAGCAGATATACCAACATTTAAGACATGAGTATCCAACTATAAGTTTGGGTACAATTTATAAGACTTTGCATTTATTAAAAGAATTAGGGCTAATTCAAGAGCTTGGTTTCGATGAAGGGAGTATAAGGTACGATCCAGATATGGAAGTCCATATAAATATGGTATGTTCTAAATGTGGAAAAATTTCTGACTATAAAGCAAAAAATGTAAAAGAATTGTGGAATAATATCATATCAGATTTAGGAATTAAACCTAAAGGACAACGTATAGATATATATTACGAATGCAATAATTGCACGTAAAAATGATTAACAACAAGCTTTTCAAATTAGTCCCTCTTATAATTAATTAATCATTATTAATCAGGGAAATTATTACATGTATTTTTATTGGGCGATTGTTTCACCAATTTTACCTGCTTTGGCTATAGTTTTGAGTGCTATATTGGTTAAAGAAAAAAGAAGAGTTAGGCAACTTTTTTTTGGGAGTATATTGATTTTTAATATAAATATTGTTTTTAACATTATCAATGTATTTCGAAGAGATTATAATAGTACCTTTTCAATCTTTCCTTTAAGTAATTATATATTGTATTTAATAATCCTAAATGCTATATTTATTTCAGTTTCAACCTTACTTTTCATAAAATTAGATATATTTAAACAAAATCGCTATATAAATGGAATTCAATCTTTTTTCTATAAAATAAAGAATAATATATTTAAAATTGAAAAAATATCTGATATAATTCTATCAATTTTCATAATTTTCTGTCTTTTTTATATAGTAGGCTTTTTAAATCTTTTCATTCACGAATTTGGTCATGCAATGGCAGATGTTATTTTTGGTACTTACTATAAAGAAATTAGAATTAATATGTATCTTCAAGGATGGACTGCTGGAGGGGGAATCTCTGCAATTGATGAATTTTATATACTTAAGCTTTCAGGAATTTCACTTGGTGGCCTAATTGCAGAATCTCTTTTTGCATTATTCACTTTAATTATTATTATACAGAAAAAAGAAAGGAATAATTTTACATGGTTGTTGTCGATTGCCATTTCAATGCTCTTTTTAAATCGAGTAGCTCTTTATTTCACATTTCCAGTGTTATTAAATATAAGTAGCGATGTACTGTCACTTGCAAATTTGGGTTTTGATCCATTGATCCTTTTTTTTATATTTTTTCCATTCTTGATAATAACATTCATTTTCACGTTTAAATTACTATCAAGACTTTACAAAACTAGCTTGAATCGTGACAGAAAATTCATGTATATTCTTTTTCTTGGTTTAACAACATATATCATTATATTAAATATAGTGAAATTTATTAATGAAGCTGGAATACCTCTGATTTTTTTCAATTTTTACTAAAAAAGTAATAAGTTAGTCACATTAGACCAAACTCATATTATTATAATTTTAGATATTTATTTTTTGCCAATCTTTTTCATTTCTTCTACTTTTTTATCAATTACTTCTCTCATATATCTAAAACCTGGAGTTAGGTTTTCTGTTAACTTTGGGATTGCTGTTCTTAATGGAAATTTCATACCTTGGCCTCCTCCAGTTTGATATAAATTCTCTAATACATAAAATATAAAATCTGCGGGCATCCCGATTGCGAGTTCATGATTTTGAATTCCTGCAAATGAGCGATCACCCATACCAGGAATGATAATTTGGGCTTTTTGGGTAATGAACGGTATCATTCCTCCTTTTCCGCATGTTTCACCAAAACCTTCGAATGTTGATTGAATTCTATACTTGCGTTTATGTTCGTAGTTGAGCGCGTGAATGATGGTAGTGATTTGTGGACCATCACAAAAAACTGTTATTGCATCGGGAATAACGGGTGTATTATATAATGGAGAAATAATAACACCACGATATGCTAACTCTATTAAATTTTTAAAGTTACTCTTATACATATGTTCAGCTCTTCTCTTTTCCGCTTTTTCGTCCTTTGTCCATTTTTGACGTATCTGGGATTCAATAAACTCCTCTAATGTAAGCGGTACCCATCCATGCGCCACAGAACTAGGTGTACAGAAGTTGTCATCTGCTGTGATGCATAATTTCTTGTTCCACCTGCGAGCATAAGTGAAAGCTTGACAAATAGATACTTTTTCTCCTTTCTCTATCGGTCTTTCAACTCCCGGAGGGATCTCTGTTTCAATATTTTTAATATACTTAACCGATACTGGATATGTCTGGAGATGCATCCTATTAAATAACTCCACGCCCGCCTTTCGATAATCTTCAATCGTCTTATTTTTATCACTCATGTTATATTTTCACCTTTCATTTTTATTATACTTTGTCTTAAATATTTTTTAATCATTCTTTTTATATCCTAGAGGTGAAAATAAGCCAAATGAGTCTATTATTGAAAAATTTGGTAGATAACCAAATAAACCGATTCTTATCGAATAAAAAAACGCATATTTTATTAGTTCAAAATAAAA
>JBHLNL010000025.1:3202-29299 GCA_048941605.1 Promethearchaeota archaeon
GATTCCTAGAGATTAAAATAAGACAAATGAGGCTTATCTTGAAGAATTTGGAAAATATCAAATTAAATTTAATCTTATAGAATAAATAATAAGCATCTCATTAGTTTAAAATAAAATTAAAAAAAAAAGATAAGATTCGATAACAATCGCAAAAACAGATTTTTACTAATTATTATTTTTTTCTTATATTATATTTTATTACTATTTGCGGATTTATTAACATTCAAAGAATTAAAAGCTGAAATTTCCTCTTCTGCCTCTATTATATGGATTTGGAGGTGCTTTCTCGGTCACTACAACATTACTAGCTTGTGGTCCTTTTTGACCATCAACTACTTCAAATTCGACTTTGTCATTTTCATTTAATGTCTTATATTCGTCATCCCTGCCAGATAAAGCGCTATAATGTACAAATACATCGCTTCCTTCTTCAGAACTTATAAATCCATAGCCTTTACGGCTATTAAACCATTTTACTGTTCCTTTTACCACTTTTAAAACCAAATTTTATTACTTTTTAAATGATTCTTTAATTTCTAAAGAATCAAAGAATGAAAAGAGAACAAGAATAATAAACTTTGACTTTTTTGAGATATTTTGAAAACAGATTTATTTTAAAAAATTAAAAATTGGGCTTAAGATCTATTAAATATTAATTCGTGAAATTGAATCTATATATTTCATCAAAATAAGAATTATATACAGAATTATGTTAACAAAAAATAAAATATTGCTAATTTTAATTGGAATTTTCTCACTTCTCATAATACTTCTCACTCCTTATGGTATTGATATAGATATTGGGCCAGGTCCCGTGAGACTTTTAGCAATTTTTTGGGAATTCTTTGCTTTAACAGTCATCAGATGGTTTACAGTATTAATCTATGTCCCATATTACTTTTTTCGATTTATTACTTTCTATTATGTTATGAGATATATTATCGGAACAGTCTCAAAAAAGAAAGTGATAATATTATCGATTATAAGTGAATTAATTCCATTACTATTCTCGATTCTAGGATTAATATTTCCTGATCCTTCAGGTGAGCCTTACATAAATACTGTAATTTCAATCCCAATTCTACTTTTGTACAATTTGATCCTTGTCTTCGTATTTTCAAATAGAAAATTAAACTTAAAGTGACTAAAATCGACAACATTTAAAAAAAAATACATCTTAACTCTTTTTTTTCTTTTAGATGATTGGTAATGAGAAATAAAATATAGACCCTTTATTTGTACCTTCTGATTCAACCCAAATATTTCCACCATGTAATTCAATAATTTTTTTAGATATAAATAATCCAAAACCAGAACCTTCAGCAATAATATCCATCCCTTGCCCATATCTCTCAATTTTCCCAAACTGTTTAAATATTCTGGTTTTTTCTTCTTCTGTAAGGCCAATTCCATTATCCTTTATTGAAATAATTATGAAATCATCTTCAATGTCAGATTTAATCTCTATTAAACCACCTGGAGGTGTATATTTAACAGCATTATTTAAAAGATTACTAATTACTTGGTGGATTTGCTCCTTTTCAAATTGAGTTATTAGTTTTTCCTGTAATTTTACATTTATGCTATGATTTCTCAATTTTGAGAAGCCCTTAATCTCGTTTACACACACTTTAACCAAAAAAGATAGATCTTCTTCTGATTTACGAAGTTGGATTGCTCCAGATTCTAGTTCAGCTGTTTTTAAAATGTCACCAATAAGGTTTTCAAGACGTAAGCAACCTTGTTTAATTTCATTTAATGTGGATATTATTAAAGCATCAAGTTTATCTCTATGTACTTCTAAAAGGAGTTCAGAAAAACCTTTGATAGATACTAGAGGTGTTTTTAACTCATGAGAAGTTCTTCTTAGTAATTCAGATTTTAATTGATTTAATTTTATTAATTCTTGTTGAGCTTTCACTCTTTCAGTGATATCAATCTGAGTAACCAAATCCGCTGGTTGACCTTCATAAATCATAGTTTTTGAGAGATTGTCTACCCAAAAAAATTCTCCATTTTTTTTTATACACTGAATAGGATAATGAATAATAACATCCAGATCACCAACTTGTTTTTTTCTTAACTGTTCTCTAACAGTTTCTAACGATTCAGGAGATACTGTTTTTAGTAATTCGCCCGGCTCCCAATTTAACATTTCCTCTACTGTATAACCATATAAATTTGCCATTTCATGATTAACATATTTTATCGTGTTATCTTGAATAATGCATATCGCTAAAAGAGATTCTTCTGTTATTTTCCTGAATTTCTCTTCTGATTCTTTTATCTTATCTTCAGCTTTTTTTATATCGTTAATATCAATTGTCATTATAAAATCCGCGGTTTTTCCTTGATAAATTATAGTTTTTGAAAAATTATCGACCCAAATAACTTCTCCATCTTTTTTTATTACTCTATATTGATAATGAGTAATTACATCTGGGTCACCTGCCATTTTCTTACGTGCTTGTTCCATGACAAAGTTCAAGTCGTCTGGATAAATAAGCTTTTTAAATTCGTAAGGCTCCCAATTCTGAATTTCTTCACGAGAATATCCATTTATCTCTGCTGCTTTTTTGTTAAAATACTTAAAAACTCCATCTTGTAATATTATAATTCCCATAAATGACTGTTCAGCTATTGTTCTGAACTGTTCTTCAGATTCCTTTAACTTTTCATCTGATTCTTTTTGTTCAGTTATATCTTGAATTAAGACTTGGAAAAATATTTCATCATTTATTCTAAGTCTAGAACTCTGCCAATGTACCCATACTTTTTTACCATTATTAGAGATTAATAACAAATCTATTGGTTCTGGGATCTTTCCTTTACGCATCATATTCAATCTTTCGCTAAATAGCTTTAGTAATTGATCAGCGTTTTTGAAATAAGGTATTATATCGGTATAATTTTTCCCTATAAAATCTAATCCCGCATATTCAGATAGTTTTTGGAGAAGAAGTTTGTTACTTTCAACTAAATTCCCTTTTGAGTCGAAGATGGATATATTGATTGGAAGATGATAAAATAAATGACGAAATTTATTTTCAGATTCTCTTAATTTTTGTTCAGATTCAATTTTACTAGTTTTATCGATAAAAGTAACAAGACTAGCAGGTTCCCCTTGATATATGATTTTTTTATTGTATTCTTCAATCCATTTTAATTTTCCGCTTTTGGTGATGATCCTAAAAATAGAATTAGAGTATTCATCTATGTCTCCTTCTTCACTTCGTTTCAAGCGTCCCATTATTTGTTCTAGATCTTTGCTGTAAATTGCTTTAGTGATATCTAATTCTGTCCAATTCAACATTTCCTCAACAGGGTAACCAATAATATCTGAAACAGCTTGATTAATATATTTAAATCGACCTTTCTGTATTATGAAAATTCCCATTAATGATTGTTCTGTGAGCCCTCTATATTTTTCTTCAGATTCTCTTAATTTTTGTTCTACAAGTTTTCGCTCTGTAATATCTATTATCACCTCAAGTGTTTTATCCAGAGTACCATCTGGATTAGGATATGGAGCAGAAATTATTTCATATGTTCTGTTATCTATGGCTTTTAATTCATTTCTTTTTATTTCATCATATTTCAATGTATCCTTCACTTGACAGAAATTACAGGGATAGTTCTGGCCCATATATTTATTATAACATTTCTCTCCAATACATTCGCCAAATCTTTCCTTTAAAACTTGGTTTTGATAGAGAATTCTATAGTCTTTACTCACAATATCTATACCAAAACCTATATTAGTTAATACTGTAATCAGAGAGCGATACTTCTCTTCCGATTCTCTAATTTTTTTTGTATGTTCATTTACTTTATTTTCTAAAATAGAAATTAATTCTTGAAAATCATGGTCTGGATCTTTTAAGAAATTTTTCAAATTTTCATATTCAGATGAAGAAAAAACATTTTCGTTCGATTTCAACATAAAGTATCAATTTAAAGCAGTTTATTAGATTAATATAAAAAAAGTTTTACATTGATAATAATGTAAATCATTTTTAAAGATTAGTTTTAAAAAAAAATTATAATAAATACTATGCTTTGCTAGGTTTGATGACTCAGAAGGTATTGAATAGATCTTGAATTAAAGTGATAATTAATAAAGAGTAAAATGTTATATGGCTAAATCTGAATTATATGATATCATTAAAATGGATGATATAAAAGTATCAATACCACAAACAAGTCATTTTAGCATAGGTACTTCTCCTTATTATGCACACCAGCACGGACTTGCTATTGATATTTATCATAATTTAACTTTAAAAAACTACGAAGTTTTGAGTCCCATTTCGGGGAAAGTATATAAAATTAAAACATTAGCTGCTCCTAAACCCAAATTTCCTAATGGGCTTGATGTCGATTATTTGATTTTAATCAGTAATCCTAGCAATTCTGAGATTATATGGAAAATAATGCACATTAAACCTTTTATTAAAGTTGGAGAAAAAATTGAAGAGGGAGATTTATTAGGAGAAACAATTCGCAATGGTTATTTTGCTTATTGGTCAAGTCCTCACTTACATTTAGAATTAAGACCTATTAATGATGCTATTAGAGCTAGAGGTGGAAAGAATTTAAATATAGCATTTAAGAAAACACGTTTTAATGAAGAATCTTTAATTGAATTAAATACAGAAAGAATTCAAGTCAAAATCCATTCCGTGCATCCAGAAATGGTTCTTGCAAAATTGCCTCCAGAGTTCTATCACAGAATTTCTCCGATTTATGGGATAAAGATAATGGTTAAAAATTTACATTGTATTTTAGATGGTGGAATCCCTCATTATAAGATTGGTACAGTCCTTCTCCCAGAAGAATTTAATTTAAAAACTCTTCCTTCGATTTATTTAGGATCTAATAATATTGGGACCTTAAATGAAATAAAAGGGCAGTTTGGTTTTTTCAAATTTGAAAATATCAAGATTTTACTTAATAATCGGGAAATTAGAGGAATTTCTCTCTACTTGGCGAATTTTTTACCTTTAATTAAAATCATCCCTTATAATAAAAATGAATTTTCCTTTAACTCAAAATCTACTCAAGAATTAAGTATAATACATGATGAAAAATTTTAGATAGTAACTAGGTTTTAATAAAAAAGATAATTTATTTTTTATTCTTGACAATTAAAGGAAGACTAAAATAAAAAGTAGAACCCTTATTTCTTCCTTTGGATCTAACCCATATTCTTCCACTATGTAATTCAACAATTTTTTTAGTTATAAATAACCCTAAGCCTGAACCATCAGATATGATATCAAGACCTTGTCCATACCGTTCTATTTTTCCAAATTGAGAAAATAGTCTTTTTTTTTCTTCATTCGTTAATCCGATTCCATTATCATGTATTGAAATTAAAATAGAATCATCCATAATTGCAGATTTAATTTCAATTCTTCCATTAGGTGGTGTATATTTTATTGCATTATTGAGTAAATTACTTATGACAAGATGAATTTGATCTGGCTCAAGGTAAGTTATTAACTTATCATGGATATCTAACCTAATCTCATGATTTCTCAACTTAATTAAGCCCTGCAATTCCTTTATGCATAATTTTATTAGAAATGATAAATCTTCTTCAGATTTTTTTAACTCAACAGATTCAGATTCTAATTCAGATGTTTTTAAAATATCTTGAATAAGATTTTCTAACCTCTCACATCCAAGTTTTATTTCATGAATTGTAGCTAACACATAATCATCCAATTTGTCTTTGTGTACAGTTAATAAAAGATCTGAAAATCCCTTTATTGAAACAAGCGGAGTTTTTAACTCATGGGAAGTTCTTCTTAGAAGTTCTGATTTCAAGCTGTTTAATTTTATTAATTCTTGTTCAGCTCTCTTCTTTTCAGTAATATCCATGATAGTAACTAACTCCGCAGATTTCCCTTTATATATTATAGGTCTTGAGAATTGATCAATCCATTTTGTCTTACCATATTTAGTAAATACTCGATAAGAATAATACTGTTTTATGTCAGATTCACCAGCTCGTAATTTTTCGCGATATTCTCTTAAATAATGTAAATCTTCAGGAAATATTAACTTAATTAGGTCACTTTTTGTCCAACCATCTATTTCTTCATGAGAATATTCAAAAATCTGAAGCAACGCATTATTCACATACTCCACTTTATCATTTTGAATAATTAATGTTCCTATAAAAGCTTGTTCCGCTATCGTTCTGAAATTTTCTTCTGATTCTTTTAATTTTTGTTCAGTTTGCCTTCTTTTGGTTATATCTTCCAAAAAAGCATATGAACCTTCATAAGTACCGTCAATACTAAAAATAGGAGTTGCTCTTACTCTCAGATAAACATTATTCCCCTTCTTGTGGATAAAAACTGCATCTCTTTCTTCTGAAATACCTTTTTTTCTCTTTTCTAAATGAAATTTTGTTACTTCTGTTTGCTTTTTATCCATAAATGAAAATACTGATTTTCCAATCATTTCATTTATACTATAACCTAAGATATTTGCCATACTAGGGTTAACTAGGACCGTATCAGCATTTGAATCTAGAACCCAAACCCCCTCCATTGAGTTTTCAATTAAATATTTATATTTTTCCTCAGATTCCTTTAATTTCTGTTCAAATTTTTTTATTTCTGAAATATCTCGTGCAACTACTAGGACTTTTTTTTCTCCTTTTTCATTAGAAATCGTTTTTCCTCTTATATCTAACCAATGATATTTTTCATTTATATCTTTGAATCTAGCTTGGATGGTTGCTTCTCCTTTTTCCCATGTTTGTTTAAAAGCATTCAAGCATTTTTCAGCATCATCAGGATGAACCCAACGTAAACCATTACCTCCAATCAGAAGATCTCTAGTTCGACCCATGATCTTTTGATACGCTGCTTCATTTATATATTCATATTCAATTTTATTATTTAGGATAGCAATCATATCATTTGCATTTTCAGTGATTAGACGATATTTTTCTTCTGATTCTTTTAATTTTTGCTCTGCTCTTTTTTGATCAGACATATCTCTCACAACAGCAAAAATTTTGTCTTCTCCATCAATATTTACTATTCTACCACTTGCAGATACGTCTATATAGTAACCTTCTTTATGTATAGTTCGGTATTCAATATACACTCTCTTTTTCTCATCCATTGCTTCACTCAATATTTCTGCAGCGTTTCTTACATCCTCAGGATGCATAAATTTGAAACCATTTTTACCAATAATCTCTTCAGGTTTAAATCCAGAAATATCATAAGTTTGAGGACTGACGTACTCGAAATTCCCTTTTAAATCTAAAATTATTACAATATCCATGAGGTTATTGATGATATTTTTATATTTCTCTTCAGAATCTTTTAATTTTTTTTCAGCTTCCTTCTGATCAGTAACATCTCTTAAAATAGTTATAATCTGACTAACCTCTCCCTCACTGATAATAGGAATTTTTAATGTTTCAGTATAAATAACTCTATTAAAAAGTTGTGTAGTTTCTGTAGTGACTATATATTCTCTATTTGTAAAGACATTTTGATATTCATTATACACTTTATCATGTTCTAAGAAAGGAAATGCTTCGAAAATTGTTCTCCCTATATTGTTAGGATTTAAATTTAATAATTTAAGCCATTTATTCATAGCAGGATTTTGGAATATAATTCTAAAATCTCTATCTACTACATGCATAGCATCACTTAAAGAGTTAAGAATAGTTAGATATTGTTGTTCTGCTGATTTTTGTATATCTTCTGCTTTTTTTCGAGCATCAATATCACTAATGATATGTATTGCTCCAGTAATTTCTCCTCCATCATTATGAATTGGTTCTGCTAAAATCTCAAACCATTTACCGTTTAATAATTGAACATCAGTCTCCCTATGTCCAGTTTTCCACATTCTTCTTACAGGACACCAATCAACCGGTTCATTAGTACCATGTACTAATTCCCCACAAGAATGACCTATGACTTCATTATAATTAGTCTTTCCTAAAATATCTAAAGTTCCCTTATTGCATTGGAGAATTTTATGGTCTAAATCAATTAGAAAAACAGCTTCATCCAAAGCATCAAGAGTAATCTGCCATAGCTTGTTATTATGTTTGGATTCACTTTCACCTTTATTTTGTTTATTAATCTTTTTCTCCAGCCTTATCCCCTTTTTCTATTCTATGAAATTTCAATTAAATCTCTAAAAAATGAAATAAGAAGATGTATTTAACAATTTGCACTATTTTCTAAAAAAGGTTACTGGGAAAGGATTAAATGCAATTTTTATCCTAAAATAATTTATATTAATAAAATATGATTCAAGCAGCTAGAAATGTTTTAATATCAATATAGATATTATCTTTATAAGAATGCTTTCAAATAAGACTGCGTTAAAGATGAATTTAAGGATAAATGGATCCTTAGTTGATTTACTTGCAGTTTTATTATTATCTTGAGCGTAACAAATCCTTATGCTCTTTTTCTTTTGTAATTTCCTCGGATTTGTTCGCTTACCTGGTAATTTAATTGAAAAAGATCATAGGTGGTTATTCACTCAAAAAGAATTCGAATTGGAAAAAAAAAGAAAACCAAGATAGTGTCAAAAAAATGTACAATCCACATGAAATTGAAAACAAATGGCAAGATAGGTGGCGAGACGCCAAAATATTCGAAGCAAATCCAGATAAGAAAAAAGAGAAAATATTTATTACATCCCCTTATCCATATGCTTCAGGTCCGACTCATATAGGTCATGGGAGGAGTTTTGTTAATGGAGATATATTTGCAAGATATTACCGGGCCAAGAACTACAATGTTTTATATCCTATGGCATTTCACATTACAGGTACTCCTGTTTTAGCGATATCTTCTTCTATAGAAAGAGGCGATCAAATACAAATAGCTAGGATGAAAGAATATGTATCATTGCATACAAAAGACCTGAAAACTGTGAATGAAATTGTAAATAGTTTTGTAGATCCTTGGAATATTGTAAAGTACTTTTCTAACACAATAAAATTGGATTTCAAGTCAATAGGAATGAGTTTAGATTGGCGGAGAGAATTCACCACCGGAGACAAAATTTATAATAAATTCATTGAATGGCAATACTTCCACCTAAAAGAAATGAGATATATTGAAAAAGGGGAATATCCCATTTTGTATTGTCCCAGAGATAAAAATGCAGTTGGAGAAGACGATATAGAAAGTGGAGATGAACTAGATCTCAATATTAATGAATATAATTGTATAAAATTTCCTTTTGAAGATGGATTTCTTGTGGCTTCTACTTTAAGACCTGAAACAATATATGGTGTTACAAATTTATGGATAAACCCAACAGGAAATTATATTAAGTCTAGGGTAAATGGCGAAATATGGTTTATCTCTAATGAAGCAACCCATTTGCTAGAAAATCAAAATAAAGAGATTGAAATCTTAGAAAATTTTAAAGGAAATAAAATTATTGGTAAAAAAGCTAGAGATGTATTTGGAATTAAAGAAATTCCGATTCTACCTGGAGAATTTGTAGATACAGCTACAGCTACTGGAGTAGTTTATTCAGTTCCAGGGCATGCGCCATATGATTATATTGCATTACTTGATTTACAAAAAGATACTGGATTAATTGAAAAATTTAATTTGAATAAACGAGAAGTTGAATTAATTTACCCAATTCAAATTATTGAATTAAAAGGCTTTAAAGATTTTCCAGCAAAAATATATTGTGAGAAATATAATGTTCAATCTCAAAAAGATGAAGAGGAATTAGATAATGCAACCAGTGAGAATTATAAGTATGAATTTTATAATGGTATTCTTAACGATAAATGTGGTAAATACCAAGGAATGAAGGTGAGTGATGCTGCAAGACAGGTCTCAGAGGATTTAATTAAAGAAAATAAAGCTGACATATTATATATTCCGATTACCAAAAACCTTAGATGTAAATGTGGAGCCGAAGTTATTGTTTCAATTCTTAAGGATCAGTGGTTTCTTAATTTTAATGCAGGAGATTGGAAGAAGAAAGCATTTGAATGCCTTTATAACATGAAAATTATACCTAACAAGTATAGATTAAATTTTGAAAATATATTCAATTGGCTTGAAAAACGACCCTGTGCAAGAAAAAGAGGTATAGGGACTAATTTACCTTTCAATAAAGAATGGATCATAGAATCATTAAGCGATTCAACAATATACATGGCATTCTATACGATTTCACATAAAATAAGAGAATATCAAATCAAACCAGAGCAATTAACTCCAGAATTTTTTAATTTTATATTTTTAGAGAAAGGAGATATCAAGAAACTCTCAAAACAGTTGAGTATAAGTGAAAAATTATTTAAAGAAATGCAAGAAGAATTTCTTTATTGGTACCCTGTTGATCATCGTCATACTGCAATAATGCATATTTCAAACCATTTGAGTTTTTACATATTTCATCATGTCGCTATTTTCCCAAAGAAACATTGGCCAAAAGTTATTTCTTTAATCGAACCAGTAAATGTAGAAGGACAGAAAATGGGTAAATCGAAAGGTAATTTGATTCCAATAGCAGATATTCAAAAAAGTTATTCTGCTGATTTGTTTAGATTTTATATCTCCCATGGTGCTGATTTTGGTGTTTATATGGACTTCCGAGAAAAAGAAATCAAAACAGTGAAAAATCATATATACAAATTTTACACCTTTATTCATGAAAAAATTGAGCAATCAAAAAATATTAAAGTAAAGATTCAAGAAATTAAATCTAAATATTCAAGAGTAATGTTATCAAAAATAATAAAGAAGTTTATTGAAGCAAATACAGCATTAGAAGATTACAATTTAAGGAGATATCTCCAAAGTTCATTTTACGAGGTTTTTAATCTAATACAGGAATTTTCAAGGGATACAGATGATAAAGATGACTTTCTAATCGTTTTTAAATTGATTTACTCTGATTGGCTTAAAATGCTTTCACTTACAATGCCACATTTGTGTGAGGAATTATGGGAATTTGCCGGAAATGAAGGATTTATATCAAAAGAAGTTTGGGGTGACTTTAATAAGCAATATATTAATTCTGATCTTGAAATTGAATTTGATTACATCTCAAATGTGATTGATGATATTTTCAATATAAAAAAAATCGTAAAATCTCAGAAATATGAAGTAGTTTATCTTTATTTAGCATCTGAATGGAAATATAAAGTATATGATTTGATTTTATCAAAAAAAGATAATTTCAATGAGATAATATCTGAGTTAAAGAAAGAAAAAGAGATAATAAAGAACAAAGAAGTTATTCCATATATAAAAAATCAATTGAAAGATAGGATTTGGGAAATGAATTTGCCTCAAATAAATGAGATTGAATTATTAGAACAATACAAAACTTATATGGAAAAAAGATTAAATTCCTCGATCATAATAAATTCTGAATTCGATCCCAAGGATAGATCTAAAAGAGCTAAACCTTTTAAACCAGCCATCTATATAAATATTTGATTTAAATCAAGAATTCATAATTTACTTTTTTCTATTGCTTTTAAAATATCAAGGTATTTAATAATTTCTTTAGTATCGCTTTTTCCTATACAATAATCTAGTTGTTTCGCAAAATATTGATTTAATATTTTCAATTGAGGGCTTGAGACTATAAATTTTAAACCTTCTTCAATTTCCTTATCAAATAAATTATCTTTAATTTCTTCAATATTTAAATTAATTATTTGGATTGCGACCCATTCAAAGACATTTTCAATATTTTCACTTGTTTTAGCTGATGTTTCCATATAGTAAATCCCTAACTGTTTAGCTAATTCCATCCCTTCCTCAGTAGAAACTACTCTTGATGTATTTAAATCTACTTTATTTCCGACAAGAATCAAAACAATATTAGGTAACGCCACTCTTGTAATAATATCATACCATTTCTTAATATGTTCAAATGATTGTCTATCTGTTATATCAAACACAATAATTCCTGCACGCGAATCTGTTAAATAATCTGGCCATAAACGTTCGAATTGGGTTTGACCTGCTAAATCCCATATCATAAACCTTACAGATGTGCCTAATTCCTTAAATTTACATTCTTTTTTAGTAATAAATGTACCTATTGTTGCCTTATAATCTGCTTTAAAAATTCCATGAACATACATTTGAACCATACTTGTTTTTCCGACTCCCCCGTCTCCGATTAAAGACAGCTTATAGACATATTCGGGTGAATGAGGTTTACTTTGGTAAAATTCCATTTTTCTTTTTATTTTTTCAAGCTCAGTATCCCTTTTTACTTTAGGAATTACAGGACTAACAGGTATTTCTCCATCAATAATCCTTGCTACTTTATCGGCAGTTAAATAAGTATACGGAAACACATCATCAACTAAAGCAGTATGATTGAGTATGGAAACTAGAACATGCTCCGATCCAGATTCGCAAAAAATAAACCGATATTTGTCTGTATCAAAAGTTCCAGCACCAAAAGTGCCAAGATCGAAATCAGTTGTTAATTTTTTTAGTACTAATTCCACTAATGAACTAAAAGCTCCAATAAATTTTTTTTCATCTGTTTTCTCTGGATCTCTTGTCAAAATGTCAACAACTAAGCCCTCCCGATCCACAACAAGTACAGATACTAGAATATCTCCCACTTCTTGCATGTACCATTTAAATAAGGTTCTTAGTTTAGTTTTGTCTATATATACCATTATTATTCAGCAAATTATGATTCTTAAGCAAAAGTTACAATTTTTTAAATTTAAGATATTAATAGAGTTTGAATATTTGAATTCTTTTAAATATAAAATGCTTAAAAATAAAATAATAGAAATGCTATTTATATAATAATAAACCTTTAGACATAGAACTATTACTTATTTAGAGGACTGTTTTTGATCATTTAACAATAAATTTAATCAAAAAATTAATTTTATTCACTTATACCATATACTTGTCTAGGTGCTAGATATTTTGGAAATTTGTCGATTAAACTTAATCTAGCAAGATAACAGAGATGACACTCATCAACATATTTATCTTCATGCTCAATATTATATTCCTTTACCAATTGAGCGGGACCACCTTGAATTAATGGACGACATATAGGATGATCTTCGGGTCTATAATTCACAATCAATTTAGAAAGAGGAGTTTCCCAGAAATTTCCAATGCTTAAACCTTGACAGATCTGAGCATTACCAAATGGATCAACGTGAATTCTTCCAAGAGCCCTAAAATCTTCATAGGGACATTCATTTAATGCTTCCCATGGTCTCTTTGGCAATCCTTCAATCAACTTTTCAACCGCTCTTCCTTTAAACATAGCCCCACCACTGATAACAGGTTCTCCTTTTTCCTGTTCTTTTTTAACTAACGGTTCTTCAATGCATATTATCGTAGTTGGCAGTTCCAGATTCTTAGACGCTTTCTTTGCTACTTTCGATCGATTTTCTTGCTCAATTTCATAATGAAAAGCATCGTCACTTATACTAAAATCGTCTACACCCAATTCTGAAAATGGTTTGAGCCAAATTTCTGCATCCTGGATGCTTGTAGCCCAATATGAATTGGTTACTATTCCAACTTTAAATCCCATCTCTTTCGCTAATTTTACACCTTCCAACATTATTGGATAATAGAGAAAAGGTTCTCCACCTTCAAAATAAATCCATTCTACAGATTCTAATTTGTTTGCTTCGCCAAGTACTTCTTTAATTTGTGCTAATGTAAAGGTTCCTTTAGAGTTTGGGTTACAATATAAGAAACAGTGATCACATGTATAATTGCAACTATAGGTTAAAAGAAAATGAATTCCTGTTAACAATATATTCTGCCTCTTTAAATATTAATGATTTAAATTTGTAAAATTATAATTATATACTTATTAAAATTCTAAATAAATTTAATTAGTCAAAATACATTTGATTTTATAATTTAACAAATAAAGTGAAATTTTATGGTACAACCTGTAAGTATGTATGAACGATATTTTAAAGACCTAAAAAGGGAGCCTGTATTAGTAGATTACGTAAGAACACCAATAGGAAGGAGAGGTGGCACTGTAGGTCGCCATCGAGGAGATGATTTAGTAGTACATTGTTATCAAGCATTATTAAAACGGAATGACTTTGATCCTAAATTAATAGGAGATTCAATTGTATCCTGTAATAGTCAAATTGGTGATTGTGCTCTTGATATTGGGAGAACTGCCGCTTTAGCAGCACACTTGCCTATTACTGTGCCTGGAATGTCTATAAATCGCCAATGTGCAAGTGGTGCTCAGTCAGTAATATCCGCTTGGCAAGCTGTTGCTTCAGGAATACATGATTGTGTAATTTGTGGAGGTGTAGAGGTCCAGAATCGATATGAAATCATGGCAGATACTAATATTTTCGACAAAGAGCAGAATAAAATGGTAATGATCCCTCCAAATGGAAAAATTATGACTCATCCATACGTTGCTGAGCAATTAAAAGCTCATCGAACATCTTTTGCGGGACAAATTAATTCTGCTCATGTTATGGGGCAGCATTGGATGAATAAAGCTGGAATAAGTTTAGAAGATTTTAGAAATGAAATGGATAGCTTATCTTTACATTCACATGAAAAAGCATGCTCAACTTGGGATGAGAGAGGTAAAGAAATCGAACCACTTTGGTGTCCAAAACTTGATGAGAGTGGAAAACCATTATTGGATGAAAATAATCAAGTCGCTAAAGATGCAAGCTTATCAGAATTGACAGAAAAAGATGAAACACCAAGACCAGGAACATCAATGGAAAAATTAGCAACCCTAAGAACGATAATTGGAAGAAAAAGCCAAGCTTTTCTTACTGCGGGAAACAGTTGTCCAGTTAGTGATGGTGCTGCAGCACAATTATGGATGACACGAGGGTTAGCTGAAGAATTGGGACTTAAACCGAGAGCTACAATTGTCAATTTTGCTGTAGTTGGGACTGATCCTGTTTTGATGCTTACCGGACCTATAGAAGCCATACCAGAAGCGTTAAAGAGAGCTAATATGACTTTAGATAATATGGATTTTATAGAAATAAATGAAGCTTTTAGTCCAGTAGTGTATGCTTCTTGTTATGAGTTGGGATTAGATCGGAAGGATGAACGTTTAAATCCTTGGGGCGGAGCAATAGCATTAGGACATCCAACTGGAATGACTGGATGCAGACTCATAGGATCTAATGTTCATCAATTAGAAAAATCTGGTAAAAAATTTGCGATTTCATCTATGTGTGTTGGTTTGGGGATGGGTGCAGCGACGATTGTAAGAAATGAAAATCCCAAATAATCTTTTTTTTTTTTATTTAATTAAAATCTGTATTTATAATGATTAAAGTAGCAATAGTAGGAATTGGACATACTAAATTCGGAAGATTAACGGATAAAGGATTAATGGATTTATTATGTGAAGCATCTTTAGAAGCAATTGAAAATTCAAATACAAGTGAAAAATATTTTGATTCTGTTTATGTTGGAGCAATGAGTCCCGGAGCTTTTAATCAGCTTTCGGGTATTGCAAGTGCTCTAGTTGATAAGATAAGTTTAATCCCGGCAGCAGCAGATCATATAAAGAATGGACCAGCTTCTGGAGGATCAGCAGTTAAAGCAGGTTTTCAAGCAATAGCATCAGGAATGAGTGAATTAGTATTAGTAGTGGGAGGTGAAAAAATGACACATATCACAACTCCTGGATATGTAACCTCGAATGTTGCTACTTTAACTCATCCTGAAGCAGAAAGACGTCATGGTGTCTCTCTTCCTTCATTTGCAGGGATGTTAACAAAAACTTATCTAGATAAATATAATGCTGAACTTGACTGGATTTCTGATATTGCTATAAAAAATCATAAGAATGGAGCATTGAATCCAAAAGCACATTTTCAAAGATCAATTCAAGATTTTATGAAAAATGCTATTCAAAAAGGAAGAGGTAATTGGGAACATATACATGATTTCCTTAAAGATGATAGTATAAATCCTATTATTGCGGATCCTTTAAGGCTCTTTCATATTTGTCCCATCTCAGATGGAGCAGCAGCTATAGTCTTATGTAATGCTGATAAAGCAAAACAATACTGTGATACTCCTGTTATTATTTCTGGGATAGGTCAAGCAACGGATACTCACATTGTTTATGAACGGGAAGATTTTACTACTCTTAAAGCTTTAAGAATTTGTTCGGATCAAGCATATAAAATGGCTAAAAAAACTCCAGAAGATGTAGATGTAGCTGAATTACATGATGCTTTTGAGATTCTTGAAGCAATTCAATCAGAGGATATTGGGTTTTTTAAAAAGGGAGAAGGTGCTAAAGCGGCTCATGAAGGTTTAACAGAAATTGGTGGTAAAATTCCAATTAACCCTTCCGGTGGATTGAAAGCAAGGGGTCATCCTTTAGGTGCTACTGGGGTTGCTCAAGTTGTAGAATTAGTTTGGCAATTAAGAGGTGAAGCGGATAAAAGACAAGTTGAAGACGCTAAAGTAGGAATAACATGCAACTTTGGAGGATTTGGAAATAATATAATTTCAATATTAGTAGAACGGATATGAATTTAAAATATATTCATATAGTTTTGCATAGTGATATCTTTTACATTAGAGCTTAAGTAATGGGTAAATTAATAGTAAATTTTGCCCCTTTATTTCTTCCTCCAGATTTTACACTAATACTTCCTCCATGTAATTCGATAATTTCTTTAGAGATGTATAATCCTAAGCCAGAGCCTTGTATATCAAGAAATTCTAATCCTTCACCATATCTTTCGATTTTACCAAATTTTTTAAATAATCTATTAATTTCATTTTTAGTTAATCCTATTCCTTCATCAATTATAGAAATTTTAACATAATTTTCATTAGGCTTAACACGAATTTTAATATCACTTTTAGGTGGAGAATTTTTAATAGCATTTAAAAATATATTTGTAATGACTTGTCCAAATCTTATTTTATCTACATTTAATATTACACTTGTAGGAAGCTCAAGAATTAAATTGATTTCACTTTTCTTTAAAAAGTAATTCAGGTCTGTAATTATATCGTTAATTATTTGGCAGATATTGTGAGATTTTTTGCTTAATCTCAGTTTATTATTCTCTAAATTTACAATATCTAATAAGTTATTAATAAGATATTCTAAACGTTGTTTATTTCTTTGAATAATCTCAAACATTTCCATAGTATTATTATCTAAGTTACTATTATAAACATCAATTAAAAGTTCACTTGCCCCACTTATAGACATTAAAGGTGTTTTTAATTCATGAGATGCTCTAGTAATAAATTCTTTTTGAATTTGATTTAATTCTTTTAATCTACTCACTTGTTCTCTAATAAGAAGATCAGCTTTTTTTTGTTTATCAATGTTATGAGTAATAACTTGAAAAAATGTTTCTTTATTTAATTTAACACGAGACGCTTGCAAATTTACCCAAAATAAATCTCTCTCTTTATTATACATTTGAATATCCTCGTTAGAAATCTTTTCTCCTTTTAAAAGCCTATTAAAGCTCTCTTCAATTGAAGCTAAAAATTTTGGATGAATTAAACCTAATTCATTAAAATTTTTACCAACTAATTCCTCCTTTTTATAACCACTATACTTTTCTGTTATAGGATTACAATCAATAATTTTACCCTTTAGGTTAATAAGAACGATAGAAAATGGCGAATCTTCAACTAATCTTCGGAATTTTTTTTCTGATTCTTTTAATTTTTGTTCAATTATTTTCCGTTCAGTAATATCTAAGATTTGAGCAATTGTTGTTACACCTCCTTTTAATTCTGTAGTTACAGTAGAAATTATTTCTACATGCCTTTTTTCACCATCCTTTCTTATAACATTAAATTCATATCTAGATGGTACTTGTTCACCCCTTTGTCTCCGAACATAACGATCTGCAACAAGGATTTTACTCTCTTTATCTAAAAAATTTCGAAAATCTTGACCAATGAGCTCATCATAAGAATAATCTAAAATTTGACATAACGTATCATTCACATAAATGAATTTATAATCTCCTTTTACCATTAGAATTCCAGCATGAGAGTTTTCTGCGATAGAACGATAATGTATTTCACTTTCCTGTAATTTTTCTTCTGCTTTTTTTTGCTCAGTTAGGTCTTTTGTATATACCATTACTAAATTGGGGGGAATGTACTCATAATTCACAAATAAAACTCTATCCTGTCCAGTAGATTGATATTTATATTCCATTTCTCTTGAAATACTTTTTTTCTCATTTAAACAAGTGTAGAGCTCATTTAAAATCTGGTTTTGGTCTTTATATAGATCTGAGGCTTTCTTACCTGAAAATTTTTCTATTTTATTATCTGTAATTGTCCTCGCAGCTTTATTATAATCAATTAATATCAAATCATCGCCAACTTTTCGCCAGAGGTAAGTAGGAGTTGTAAATTTATTAAATACAGACTTATAATCTATTTCTGACATTTTTAATTAAAACTCTTATTATTCAAAATAATGTCTTTTTAAAAAAAAGTAAAAATTAATCATTTTAAATTTAAGGTTTTATCAAAAATCATAATATTGTTGGAGAATTTCAGGTAAATTTATAGAAATTAATGGAAGTAAATAGAATTTCCAATCTAAAAGTCTTTTTATTATAATAGATATATATATCTGATTCTGCTAAATAGCTATTTGAAATGTGAATTATTTATACTAATATTAATCTGGCTTTATTTTTAAGTTCGAAACTGTTCAATATCAGCAAGAAAGAGATCTGCTATAGCAAGCCATTTTTTCTTAGTTTCAGGGTCGATTAGCCCTTTATTTGCTAAATTTTTACCCTTTTTAAGGTTTTTAAGTGCTAAATCATAGTTTTCTAGCGCTTTATAACATATCCCTAATTTAATATAAGTTTGATAAAGATACCAAGCATCATTAATAATCATAATTGCTTTAAGGAATTTTTTTGTTGCTTCTTCATAATCTTCAAAATTCATCAAAATTTCACCAAAAGTATCTTGATAAATTCCATTTTCTGGGTCTTTCTTTATGAGTTCTTGAACGATATCTAGTGCTTCCTCTTTTCTATCTAAATATTGCATCCAATATGCTTTATAACAAATAAGATCATTATCTTCTGGAAATTTTTGAATTAATTCTTCAACTATATCTAATCCCGGTTCTATATTTTGCATTCTTTTAAGAACTGCGGCTTTTAATATTTTAATATCTTTTTCGGCTTCAGGAAAATTTTCTAGCAATTTGTCCAATAATTTTAATGTTTCATGGTATTGGTTAAAATATATCATAATTCTAATCTTAAGATAATATAAATCAAGATTTTCAGGGTCTAGTTCGATTTGTTTGTCAATTCCTTTTATTTGATCTTCATATTGGTCTTCCAAATTTACAGAGACCTGAGACTCAAAAATTTCTGTTATATTCTGCCATATAATGCCCTCTAATTTATCGTATGTTTCTTTTAATTCCCTTTTGGTCTCAATTTTATAAGCTAGATATTTAATATATTCTGGTAAAAACTCTCTTAATGGGATTTTCAAATCTCTATTAAATAAAAATTCACAACTTTTGTCAACAATATCATTTATAATGGATTCAATATCTATTATAGGGATTGTTGATGTTGATTTTGAAAATAGTTTACTTAAATAGGTAGCTTTATTGATATAATTTTCTGTAATTACTTGAAGGTGTCTTTCTATTTTTCCATCTGATTGAAAGTAATATTGCTCACCTGATGGTTGCGTTAACTTAAAAAATCTTAATGGGTATATTTTACCCTCTGAAATTTCATCAATATAATAGTCAAGTGTAGTTTTTTTGATTTTATATTTATTAGAAAAATCTTCTGAAGAAATAAAACTTGGATATTTATCTGGGTGATTAATAGAAAGAAAAAGTAAGATTTTATGGAATATTTCCTCATCTTTTAATATTGGTTTTACTTTATCATAATCTAATCTTAGAATATTGTTAAGAAATCTAAATTGTGTACCCTCATCTTTAATATTATATTTCTCAAAAAATTTGATGGTTTTTTTAGTAATGTCTTCAATTCGTTTACCTTCCTCCTCCAAAATAGTTTGTCTATCCAAATCATAATTTTTAAGCATCCTAGAATACTCTGATTTACCAACTCGGGTAATTATATATTTTCCCTCCTCTTTT
Source organism: Promethearchaeota archaeon (assembly GCA_048941605.1). Classification (GTDB taxonomy): domain Archaea; phylum Asgardarchaeota; class Lokiarchaeia; order Sigyniarchaeales; family SOKP01; genus Loki-b32. The sequence continues at coordinate 23,357 of JBHLNL010000025.1, forward strand.
ACTATAAATCCTTTATCGATTAAAAAGCTCAAATTCTTTGACAATGAAGTTTGATTGATTGATAAAGGATCTTCAAGGAAATCAGACCTTTTGCAAAAATTATTATTGTAAACCATCCAGAGAATCCAATGATCATAATTTCTACCGCTTTTCAAGATTATTTTAGGAGGATAATTTAATCTACGTATTTTTTTCTTTGAACTTGATAATTCATGGAATTTTTTTTTTCCCTCGAATGTAATTCTATAATATCCTCTAGTGTAATTTTCAACAAAACCCTTACGTTTTAACTTATCGAGATGTCTAGATAATGTTCCTGTAGGAATTTCGATTGGTTCTTGATGAAAATCAGCCCATTTACATATTTCATTATTGTATAACATCCACAGAATAATATGGTCGTAATCTGGTTTTTTTAACTTAGATGGGCTATAGATCTTTTTTGGAGGATAATTTATTAGTTCCATAATTTGAGAAAACAAAATTTTATTTTCTAAATTAAAGATTATATTTTTTTTTATTTATATCTATTTCATAGAACTTCCACGAAAATATGGTACTACCATAGAACTATCGGAAGCCCAATTATAAATGGGTCTGAATCTCCATCTTTAATTAATTATCACAAAAATGATAATGTTCAAATAAAAAGTAAATTGAGTTGATAAAAAAATGACCGAATTCAAGAAAATAACAAAAGTTGCCCTACTCTGGTACACTATTGCTGGCTTCCTTTTTTCTTTCATGTTTATAGTCTTAACGGATTTTACCATGAATTTTATGCAGTGGCCGTACAATGATCCAATCAATTTTTGGTTTCAGGGAGGGACTATGTTAGTTATGGCAATCACGGCTCTACTAGCGTTATTCATAAAAGAATGGGAGCAAACAAAATTATTCTTCTTTTTAGCAATAATTTGGTGTATAATGGTTATTATCATGGATATTGTTGCCTTAGCAATATTGAACTTTCCGCAGACTCCCTTTATGATCATGATAACTTTCATCATCATCCTAACGTTCAATTTAGTAATAGGGCTCGTGAGTTGGATGACTCAAAGAAGTTAATTTATATATATCAATTTTTTTTTTTTAGTTCTTGATTAGAGAAACCTACTAATAAACTCATTTCTTAATTATACACTAGATTTAAAATTATAATTGGCTTATTTATTCATAAAGTTTCATCCAAATTAATTACAATTATGTCTTATTCAGAGCTAAATCAATTAACATTGGCAGAAGAACTTTTTGATGCTGGTAAGCTTGATGAGGCTTATGAGATATTAAACGATAGAGTCCATTTTGAAGAACTTAATTCTCAGCAAAAAGATTATTTTCAACATCTTAAAGGCTTAATTCTATTTTATCAATGGAAATCTGATGAACTTATCGAATTTGGGGAGCTAATATTTCAAGAAGGTCAAAACCTTAATGATAATCTCCAATCGCTTGATGGACTATTTTTTATAATCGCTGGATTATGTCAAGCTAACAAATTTAAAGAAGCCATTCAAAAATTTGAAACTTCTGAAGTGCTATTAGAGCTTAGTTCTAATGTATCCAAAACTAATTTTACTCAAAGAAAAGCTCGGATGAGACTTCTAAAAGGATGGATTAATCTAGAGTCAAATAATCTAGATGTGGCAGAAAAATGTTTAAATTGGGTCTTAAATTCCCAAAATGAGCTTGGTTTTACCTGGGAAATTATTTGGGCTAATTTATTGAAGGCACGACTTAAATATCAAGGAAAATTAATGTATAATCTCTGTGAAGAATACGCCAGGAAAGCTTTTTCAATGGCAAAACAAATTAAATTTAACCACTTCTGGATTGCTCTTTGTCAATTGATTTTAGGGGCGCTATATTCAGGTTTAGGCGAGATAGATATCAGTTTGAAATATCACATGAAAAGTTTGGCGATATATAGAAAAATCCAAAACAATTCTTTTATTGCAGCCGCACTTTTTAATATTGGTGGTAATTATTACCGACTTGGTAATATGAACCTAGCTATGAAATATACTAAAGAATGCTTATCTTACTATGAAAAACTATCTTTATCTTTAGCTTTTCCTCTTTCTAACTTAGTTGAAGTAGCGCTTGAAATGGGCGATAATGAACTTGCTCAGCAATACTTCAATCGCCTAAAAAATTCCTATAATCAAAATAAAGAGGGAATAACTGAACTTGCTTACCTATCCACTAAGGCATTGATGTTAAAAAAGAGTTCTCGAATTCGAGATAAAGTAAAAGCAGAAAAAATATTTAGAAAAATCATAGACACAGATACTTTATGGAGTCAATTTGGAATAGGAGCAACAATTCATCTTTGTGACTTACTTCTATCAGAATATCGTTTTACTAATGATAACGAAGTACTTGATGAATTGAATCACTACATTGCTAGATTATTAACTATAGCAGAAAAAACACATTCATATATCCAGTTTTGTGAAACTTTCATATTACAAGCGAAATTAGCTTTAATACAGTTTGATATGAAAGCAGCAAGACGATTTTTAACTCAAGCTCAAAAGATTGCAGAATCACACGGACTAAAACAATTATCAATGAAAATTTCACATGAACATGATGAATTACTTAAACAGCTCGAGATGTGGGAGAAATTAAAAGAAACAAATGCCTCATTATCTGAACGTTGGAAACTTGCGGGATTGACTGAACAAATGGAGAATATGGTAAAAAAACGAATGATTGAATCACCTAAACTCTCAAATGAGGATCCGGTCTCAATCTTTATTATAACAGAAGGAGGTTCAACCTTACTCTCTCACTCATTTATTGACCAAAAAACCTTTGAATCGCATCTTTTTGGCGGTTTTTTGACAACTATTGATTATTTCATTAAGGAGATGTTTTCTGAAGGACTAGATAGAGCAATCTTCGGTGATTATACGCTCCTATTGAAATCTATTCCCCCATTTTTTATTTCCTATATATTTAAAGGTGATTCTTATTATGCTCATCAGAAGATAAACTATTTTATTGAAAATATCCAAAAAGAAGAAGATATTTGGCTATATCTAATTAAATCATTTCAAGTGAATCAGTCTATAAAAATAAAAGATGTCCCTTCTTTAGAGCCTCTTATAAAACAGATTTTTATTGAGAAAATGATTCCTTAAACATTACATTTAAAATGAAAATTAGCTTATTGTATTCATAAGCTTATAATCCTAATTAATTGAATAGATGTCTCTTTCAGAGCTAGATAATTTAACAAGAGCAGAACAGCTTTTTAATAAGGGCAAGCTTGATAAAGCTCTTGAGATCTTAAACGTAAGTGTCCAATTTGAAGGATTTACTTCTCAGCAAAAGGACTATTTTCAGCTTCTTAAGGGTTTAATTCTATTTTATCAATGGAAATCTGATGAACTTATTGAGTTTGGGGAACAAATATTTCAAGAAGGTCAAATCTCTCATAATAATCTCCAATCGGTTGATGGCTTATTTTTTATTATCACTGGATTGATTGCAGCTGAAAAATTTGAGGAAGCCTCCAGAAAATTGGAAACTGCTGAAGTGTATTTAAGACTTATTTCTGATGTATCTAAAGACACTTTTATTCAAAGAAAAGCTCGGATAAAAATTTTAAAAGGATGGATAAATCTTGATTTAAATAATCAAGATTTGGCTGAAAAATATTTAGGTTGGGTCTTAGATTTACAAAATCAACTTGGTAATACATTTGAAACTGCTTGGGTTAATTTGATGATGGCACGACTTACATATCAAGGAAAAAGAAGGTATGATCTCGCTAGGGAATACACTAATAAATTATTGTCAATAGCTGAAAAGATTAAATTTAATCATTTTTGGATTGCTTTCGGCCAGCTGAGTTTAGGGGTAATTCACTCATCTTTAGGCGAGATTGATATTGGCTTGAAATATTACATGAAGAGTTTAGATATATATAGAGAGATTAATAACAATTTTTTTATTGCAATGACACTTCTTAATATTGGTGGAAATTATTACCAACTTGGTAATATTGAGCTAGCTATGAAATATAATAAAGAATGCTTATCATACCAAGAAAAGCTATCTTTAACATTAGATTTTCCTCTTTCTAATATAGTTGAAGTAGCTCTTGAAATGGGCGATAATGAACTTGCCCAGCATTATTTCAATCAACTAAAAAATTTGTATAATCAAAAAAAGGAGGGATTATCTGAAATTGTTTACTTATCCACTAAAGCACATATATTAAAAAAGAGTTCTCGAATCCGCGATAAAGCAAAAGCTGAAAAAATCTTTAAGAAAATTATAGACATAGACACTATATGGGGTCAATTTGCGATAGGAGCAACAGTTCATCTTTGTGACTTGCTTCTTTCAGAGTATCGGTTTACTAATAATAATGAAGTACTTGATGAATTAAATCACTATATTGCGAAATTATTAGCTTTAGCTGAAAAAACACATTCATATATTTATTTTTGCAGAACTTTTATGTTACAGGCGAAATTAGCATTAATAAATTTTGATCTGAAAGCAGCAAGACGATTATTAACTCAAGCTCAAAAGATAGCAGAATCACACGGACTAAAACGATTAGCAATGAGAGTTTCGCATGAACACGATGAATTGCTTAAGCAACTCGAAATATGGGAGAAATTAAAAAAAACTAATGCATCTTTATCTAAACGATGGAAGTTTGCGGGATTGAATGAACAAATGGAGAATATGGTAAGAAAAAAAATGATTGAATCAACTAAAATCTCCGAAGAGAAGCCTGTTTCAATATTTATTATAACAGAAGGGGGATCAGCTTTACTCTCCCACTCATTTATTGATAAAAAAACCTTCGAATCACATCTTTTTGGTGGTTTTTTGACAACTATTGATTATTTTATTAAGGAGATGTTTTCTGAAGGATTAGACCGAGCAGTCTTCGGCGAATACACTCTCCTACTGAAATCAGTTCCTCCTTTTTTTATTTCTTACATTTTTAAAGGTGATTCTTATTATGCTCATCAGAAGATAAATTATTTTATTGAGAATATTCGAAAAGAACATGCCATTTGGCAAAATATCCTTAAATCTTTTCAAGTAAATCAGACGATAAACTTAAAAGAAATGCCCTTGCTTGAATCCTTGATAACAGAAACATTTATAACTTAAAATTATTAGTGTCTTCTCTACTTGTTTTTATTTGGAAGAACTTCCATTTTTACTAGAAACTATCATGGAACTATCAAAAGCTCAATTATAAATCCAACTATCTCTCAAATTTTGATTAATCATCACGATGATGATGAAATCATAATTTTTAAAAAAAAGGTGATCAAAAAGAATGACTGAAATTAAAAAACTTACAAAAATTTCACTTATAATTATTGCCATTGTTGGTTTTTTATTTGGGACAATGCTTACATTTCTATATGATATGACTTTGAATTTTGAGGGTTGGACAAACCCCTATTACCCAAGATTTTTTGGGGGAATTGCTTATCTAGTTACCATTTTCGCAATTTTAGTGCTTCGCAAAAAGGAATGGGAAGAAATTAAATTGACATTTGCGTTTTTGTATGGTTTTTTTGTACCGACATTAATCATTGAAATTGCTGTAGACGCTATATTTGGCTCTACTTTTCAACCTTCGACTGTTCTAGCCTCATTAACAACTACTACACCCTTAATGGCTGTACTTTTAGTGCTTGGAATTGTTACTTATATCAAACAGAGAAGCTAAACGTAATAGTCAAAAATATTCTTAATTAATTTTTTTTTACTATTTTGTATTTATTAAATTTACAATCTTTCTAACTGGTAATGGGACCTTTCGTATAAACCCTTTTCTTTATTCCATTAAAAATCGGAAGTTCTATGGAATTATCGGAAGCTCAATTATAAATAAATGATTATCGCAAGATTTTATCGATCACCCTATTGGTGATGAAATGAAAATTAAAATTT
>JBHLNL010000180.1:0-6690 GCA_048941605.1 Promethearchaeota archaeon
TACCGAAAGGTATAATACACATCAACTTTTAGATTTGGTTTTTACTGTTGGTCAGTATAATTTATTAAGTATGGTACTAAATAGTACAGGTGTTCAATTGGAAGAGGGTACAAAAGGTTTTCCTAAATAAAAAATATTGATTTTTTTAACAACTAAAAATAGGTATGACACTAATGTAAAAGTTATATGTTTTAATGTATTTAATAAAAGTAGAAAGAAAAGGAATAAAATACTTTCTTTTCGATATAATTTTAACTTTTAGCATTTATTTTTAATAATAATTATTCAAGAGCTTCTGCATAGAAATGGGATTATTAAAAAAGTGGAGGAAAAAAAGAAGGCTGAGATCCATTCCAGCAGACCTTATTCTTGAACCTTTATATGAGACACTCAAAACATTTGAGGAGGAAATGCTTGTAGGCATTAGAGCTCCCAAAATAAGGTATCCTCCTCAAAAAATAATCTCCAAAGCAAAAAAATTGGTCGTTAGATCGCATGTTCAAAAAGACAAAACTACAAAAAAATTGACCTATAGACCACATTATAAGGGAGGATATGATGCTACATATAAAATTCTGATATTCGGTGACGCTGGAGGACCAAAAACACAGTTAATTCAAAGATATTTAACTAATATATTTAAATCAGATTCAAAAATGACAATAGGAGTAGATTTTGAAGTTAAGAGTGTTGATGTGGATAAAAAGAGAGTTAAATTACAAATCTGGGATTTTGGCGGTGAAGAAAGATTTAGATTTTTATTGCCAACTTATGTGCGAGGTGCTAATGGAGCGCTATTTATTTATGATGTTAATAATTATAGCTCAATAGCCCATATAGATGATTGGTTAATAGTAATTAGAAAAGAACTTCGAGCAAAAGATCAATTTCCTATTATTGTAGTGGGAGTAGTCTCAAAATTAGATATTGAACGAGAAGTTCCTTCGGAAGAAGCTATAGAAATTGCTAGGTCTAGAGGTGTTGATGGTTTTATAGAATGTAGTACAAAAACAGGTGAAAACGTAGAAGAGACATTCGAAGCATTAACAAGATTAATGCTTGAAGAATCTGGAATTGTTTAATAACTATAACTAGTATTCAAAATTTGATGAAAACTTCAAGGGATTTTAGAGAGTTTATCTTCTAATCTCTTCTCCATTTCTTCCATTTGCTTTTTCACAGATTCTAGTTTTTCTTTCTCGGATTCTAATTTTGATTGTTCTAGCTTTATCTCTGCTCGTTCAAGGGTCAATTCTGTTCGTTCTTTAACAAATTTTTGATGCTCCTCATCGAATCTTTTTTGTTCTTCTAACAAATTCCCTTTTTCCATATCTAATTGTTCCTGTTCTGAGTTCAATTTATTTCTTTCAGACTCAAGGTTTTCCCAGCCTTCTTTTAAATTTTGCTTTTCTTCTTCAATTTTCTCCAATTCTTTTATTAAATCTTTTTCTTTCTCGGATTCTAATTTTGTTTGTTCTTGGCTTAATTGTGCTTGTTCAAGGTCCAGTTCTGTTCGTTCTGTGACAAATTTTTGACGCTCCTCATCGAATTTTTTTTGTTCTTCTAAGAAATTCCTTTTTTTCACTTCAAATTGTTCCCGTTCTAAGTTCAATTTCGTTCTTTCGATTTCAAGTTGTTTTATTTCTGTTTGTTCTAGGGTCAGTTTTGTTTGTTCATTGACAAATTGCTGACGTTCTTCATTGAATCTTTCTTGTTGTTTCATCAAATTTCCTTTTTCCACTTCAAATTGTTCCCGTTCTAATTCTAATTTACTTCTCTCGATTTCAAGTTGTTCCCAGCCTTCTTTTAAATTACTCTTAACTTCTTCAAGTTTTTCCATTTCTTTTATTAATTCGCTTTCTTTCTCGTCAACAATTTTCGGTTCTTCCATTGGTTTTATCTCTGGTTGACTTGGTAATGTTATTTTATCAATGGGACCTACCTTTCCTATCTTCACACTGAGTTCATCCAATTTACGAGTAATTTTTTCCATATGTAAAAAATCGTTGGCTTTTGCATCATAATAAAGTCCCACAATTTCTTCGATTTTTCCCGGATCCTCTTGGAGTTTTGGATGAGTAAGGTACCAAGCGAGAGACATAAGCTGTTGTTCAGCTTTTGGCAGAAGACTGAGCCATTCTCTACCTTTCTTTTCATTTACTTCTTTTATAATAGAAGATATTTTCTCCATAATGTCACATCTTAATTTAAAAAACTGTTCTTATAAAAGTCAAAAAATTCAACATGTTGGGATTTAACTGTTTTTTCATTCTTATCATAAAAAAAATCGTATTTAAATCATTTGGTTGACACAAAATTAGGAATTGAAATGGGTTGAACTGGAGGTAAATTTTACTTTTTATGATTTTCTCTTTACTATGCCCATAACTCCGACTAGGGCAGCGATACCTCCCGCGAAAAATGGCAGAATGCTCCCTATATTAACACTAAGGTAATCCCAAATGCCTCCTTCCACTGAAATACCCGCTAAATAAACTATAGGTCCAATTAGTAGTAATACTCCTCCAATTATAGCAAATACGTTTAAAGATTTGGCTCTAACCTTTGAGACTATCCCTGAAGCCAGGGTTATCAATGTGCCAATTGCTATGAAGACCGTAGCAGCAACACCTAAGGCATATAGTGCTTCATCCGTCTGAACAAAGCCGACATAAGAACTGGAAACATATAAATTCCATACCCAAATGGAGGCATCCTCGCTACTAATGAAGAGTGTTGGTGTAAAAATTGAAATAATCCCTAAAATTCCTGCTAAAATTAAAATTATCCATAGATTTTCTTTTATATTGACCATAATATAGCATCTTTTATTATGAATTTCATATTTAAAATGTCAAATTTGACTAATAATGATTTATCTTTTGAGTATATATAAATATTTATGATGTTTAAAAAATCAGAATTCAATGAATAAAATAAAAAAAAATATTTAAATAAATAATGGTAATAACACAGGTAGTAACGTTCCGAACACGAAGATTAAGATGGGTAAGATTTGGGTTTTGTATTTCGAAAATTTCTTGGAGGTGGAGTAGTAGAGCACTTCTAATTTTTTTGATGACAGTTTTTCGATTAGAGTTGTAATTTTAGGTAATTGGTCCAATGCAACTCTATAGCTTAAATATTTCACATCAAATTTACCAAGACTACCAATTTTTTTATTTTCTGGTTTTACATCTTTAAAGGTATCAGAATTCAGGATATCCTCAACTAACAATCCATTAAGAGCATTTTCGAATTCTATTTTATTATTTTTACTAATGTCCGCCATGAAATTTTCATTAGATATGATATTTAGAGAGAAATTTTCTAGAATCTCAATTCGATTTTTGATTACTAATTTAAGGGTATTATTGAGCCAGCTGTCTAAGTCTAATAATAATCTTTCAAATGCACGATGAAGTGATTTCAGATCACCATGAGTTTGACTTATTCTATAAATCCACCCTAAATATAAATGAATTCCGCCATAGTCGGTGATATAGTGGTGAAATCTGAACGTGAGGTAAAATGTTAAGCATGCAGGCCCCAGAGATAAGCCTGAAACTGTATAGAATATCTCATAGATGGATTCTCTCTCTCCAGTAAATAGTCTAAAAGTGGCTATGAATGAGAATAATATTGCAATTAAAATAGCAGAAAATGTAGCATATGACACCCAATTCCATTTATTAAAATTTTTTGCGAATATTGATATAAGCAGAACCACATATCCAGTTGGAATAGCAAAAAGTAGAATTCTTAATAACCACTCTTCTTCCAATCCAATTCTGAATACATATACTTCTAAAATAAAACCAACAAAATACAAAACATAGAAGACGATGCTAATTGTCAATAATAGATATGAAATACTATAATGTTTTGTTTTAAATTTTGTTTTATAATACACTGCGTGAAACGGTGTTATTGGATTTGATTTAAAAGTATTGTATTGCATAAAATCTATAGTTGTTTCTTTAGCTTTACCTTGCTTTTCATATTTACTATAAATTTCCATTAATTGATCTATAGTCTTTGGTATTTCTTCTTTTTTGGATTCCATAATAAATACTTTTGAAATGAAGTTTATAAGCTTTTTCTAATCCTTGGTATGAAAAACTTTATCCCGTGATTAAATCACCAATTCTATTCTTTCTTCTTCGGTTGCATTTCAAGCACAACAAGCGAATATTTTTTGCAGTATGGGCGCCTCCCTTACTGAAAGGGATAATATGATCGAATTCAAGACGTTCTTGACTACCACATAAGACGCACATCCCTTTATCTCGTTCCCATACCATTTTTCTTACTTCTGAGGGGATATGCCTCGGAGAATTTTGAAGTGTTATCCGCAGTTCTCGTTTCTTTCTATGCATCTCATCTAATTCTATCTCATGTGCAATACGCAATTTAATAGTATTAAACACTTCTTCTAAATTTATAGCATGTTTTTTCAGTTTTGACAAGTCATTTATAATCGATTTGAGTATTTCATGGTACGGTGTGTTGATATCTTGAGACAATTTTTCTCTAATCTTGTTATTAATTTTTTTTTTTATTCGTTCAGATTTTTCTCTTTTTGCTCCAAAATAGGTACTTGGCAGAAAAAATAAAGAAGGTAAAACCATTGAGAGAAATAAAGGCCAAAAAATTTGCTCAAGCAGAATAGATGTAATAATGAAGCAAATGAAAAAAAATGCGAATATAAATAGGAATATTTGAAAAAGTTCGCTATCAGAGTGTCTATTATTTAACTGTTTAATTCGTTTGGTGTTCATTCTTCTCTCATATTGAGGAATTCCTTATCAACCTCATTTTCAAATTGGGATTCACATATTCTACATTTCGAGTCAAATCTGAAAGTCTTAGAACCACACTCTGGGCAATATAAATACGAATAATCATCAGTATCACAAAAAAATTCTTTAATATCTTCGAAATCTAATAGGTTATTATCCATAAGTGGCTCTTCTTTATCTAATATGAGATTATGATAATAATCTTGAATTGGAAAGTTCCATAATAGCCATTGATCTAATTTTACTATAGCAGATTTGAGAGTGGATGATTTAATTTCAGCAGATCCTAAATAATAATTTCCCTCATAAACATTAAATATATAAAGTGATTTGTTCTCTCCTTGTAATGTCAATTTCTCGGATTTAATTATAAAACTTTTTAGAACAAACTCAAATTTAGACTTTATTTCGCAATATTTTATGTTTGACATTATGATTTTACCTCCATTTGTTTTTCATGCTTACATATATTAATTTATTATCAATCAAATATTTGATATCACCTCATTTTTTATTTTAAATATAAAAATTATAAATTTGGTTTGCGAAATGTAATTTTATTAGGTGTTCCTTTAAGAAATTAGCTGGTTCTAATTGGGGATTTAACTTAAGCGCCTTATTTACTTCTTTTAAAGCAATTTTATAGTCTTTCAAAAAAATTCCAAGCACAAAAGCCTTAAATGAAAAAAATGCAGCATCAATTGGATTATATTTAATTGCTAATTCAACAGTTTCTAAGCAATCAAAATATTTTTTTCGTTTAAAGAAATCCACAGCTCTTTTAAAAAATGCATAAGAAAGTTGATTATTAAGTAAAAATGATTTATCTTCTTTATTAAAGCCAATTTCTTCATTTTTCAATTTAAGTTACCCAACCATGTAGTTCTTTCTCTTCATTCAACCAGTCATCTAACTGTTCTTTGATAGATTGAAATCTTGATTGAATATGTGATAAAAAATCATCAGTTTCTTTATTAAGATCATATACTTCTTTATATCGATCAATTCCCTCAATCTCTCCATCAATAAATTTGGATATGTTAAATATTTTTATTTCCATAAGTATCACTTCATTACTAGCTTCTTCGAATTCCTCAAAATCTTTTATCATTTCTTCTTGTTTCTTTGGATCTTCCACTTCAGTTCTCAAGATCTCAGCCATTACTTGGAATCTTACATCTATGTCCATATATTTCCTTCTTATATAAAACTTTTCCATTGCTGAGAGCATATCCTTGACTCCCTTAATAGTAGATAAAGAATTTAGTCTGAAAAACTCGTCCTTAATCATTTGTTGGTCTTTTTCCATTTTATCCTCCAATCATATGATCTATTTTTTTTAGATATTAGTAAATTCAAATATTTCATGTTTTGAGTAACCCATGTCAATACTCTTATTTAAGCTTTCACTAATTTAGTAAACCAGAACCGTTATTTCGGTGATTTCTACCTTCAGTTCCTGGTTTCAATTTCTGAGATGCACTTTCTGTGATCATAATCTACACTTTCATTCTGCATTAGAGATTAGAGAGATTTATGAAGAGATTATAAATACAGATTGCAAATGGCAGCATTTATAGAGGAGAAATTAATATCAGATAATGTAGAGGAGATTTATCAAAGAAAAAATATAATTCATAATAGTAATTTAAATATTAAAAAAACCATATTTAGAAACCATAAATTAAATTTTTAATTTTATTAATGGGTTGAGGGTGTTATTTTGGAAGATAAAATCTGTTCTAAATGCGGTAACCCCATATCCAACTGTACATGTAAAATTTTTGGAAAAGAGGAATCTTATAAAAAACCCCCTAAAGAGTCTACTTCAAGAGAACAAATAGAAAATTTAGAAACTGTAAATCAAGGAGATTCGAATTTAAAAAGG